>JAEWWM010000023.1 GCA_023458915.1 Bacillota bacterium | reverse complement strand
TTATTAAGTATATCTGAAATGGCCATCTGAGCTGTTTGAATTCCCATTGGTTCGCCGCCTAAAAGATGGTGTGCTTTTAATTTTTTAACAGCGCCTTCAAGCTGCCTTATATTTGTTTTGAGTCTTTTTGCTATATACTCACATACCTCGTTCGGCACTTTTATGTCAAGAAGCTCGGCCTTTCTTTTAACAATCGCTATTCTCGTTTCAAAGTCAGGCGGTTGAATATCGGCAATTAAGCCCCACTCAAAGCGAGTTCTTAGCCTGTCTTCGAGTGTTTGAATTTCTTTTGGAGGCCTGTCCGATGTTAGAACGATTTGTTTTTTTGCTTCATAAAGCGAATTGAATGTATGAAAGAATTCTTCCTGAGTAGAATCTTTTCCCGCTATAAACTGAATGTCGTCTACTAGCAGAACATCCGCTTGGCGGTATTTATGATGAAATTCGCTTGTTGAGTTTTTTCGTATAGCTTCAATGAGTTCATTTGTAAAATCGTCGCCTTTTATATAAAGGGAGACTTTTTCGGGCCTGCTTTTTTTTATTTCATTACAAATTGCGTAAAGAAGATGCGTTTTACCGAGCCCGGAGTTACCATAAATAAAAAGTGGATTATATGCTCCTGCAGGATTTGCTGCAACAGCAAGTGCCGCCGCGTGTGCAAACTTGTTGGAAGACCCAACTATGTAAGTATCGAATGTAAATTCGTAATCGGAATTTACCGCAGATTTTTGTTCATTTTCTTTATTTGCATCAACTATTTCGTCTGGAACTGAAAAACAAATATCAATTCCTGAACCAAAAATTTCGCTAAATGCACTGTTTAAAAGAGGAAGATAACACCTGTTAAGAGTTTGTCTGTGAAAATCATTTGGTACCATTAAAACTGCTTTACCTTTAGTAAAATCAAGTTCTATAGGTTCTATTCTGCTTATCCAAGTTTTATAAGCAACATCTGTGATTCTGGATTTACAAAAATCGCAGATAAGGTTCCATGCCTCGTTAAAAGAATTCATAAAAAAAGAGACCTCCGAGTTTTTATTAACTGACTAACTTTCTTTCTTTCTTTACTTCAAAATATACCATAATTTTTAAAAGTTTTCAACAATTAAAATTTTAAGGCAGTGCTAATATGGGAACTCATATGTAAAAATTTAGCAGTGTGTCATGAGTCTTACCCTTGACACAAAGCTTTTGCTATTATATACTTATTGCTAATAAATACTTATGTTTTAAAATAAAATTACAATAAAATATATTTTAAGCATAGATTTAAAAAGATCCAGGAGGAATACTGATGTTTAGGACTTATCAGCCTAAAAAACTTCACAGAAAAAAAGAACACGGATTTAGAAAAAGAATGTCTACTCGCAGCGGAATTAAACTTTTAGCACGCAGAAGAGCTAAAGGCAGAAAGAGGCTCACTTATTAAAAAATTTCTTTTTTTATAACTAAAAAACTTAATTTTACATAAAATAAGACCTCAAGTAAGATGGTCTTTATTTTTTTATCACTGCTCAAACAAGAGGTTGTTTTTATGAAAAAATCAAAAACAATTAATGAAAACAGGGACTTTAAACGTATTTATTCCAGGGGGAAATATCTTGCTTCTTCCTGCCTCGTTACTTATATTATTAAAAACAGATTTGATGAACTTCGAGTGGGTATTACAGCAAGCAAAAAAATAGGAAATGCTGTGCAGCGTAACCGAGCTAGGCGGGTTATCCGCGCGGCTTTTATGAATTTGCAAGAGAAGACAGAAAAAGGGTTTGATATAGTTTTTGTAGCAAGGGCAAAAACAAGTCTTGTAAAAACGCCGGTTATATTAAAAGAAATGACATATCACTTAAAAAAGCTTGGTATTTTAAAATGAAAAAACTTGTTATTTCTATTATAAAATTTTACCAAAAAAATTTGTCTCCCTTTAAAAAACCATGCTGTAGATTTTTCCCGTCGTGCTCACAGTATGCTATTGAAGCTTTTGAAAAATTAGGTTTTTTCAAAGCGTGCTTTCTTTCTGTTTACCGCATAATAAGATGTAATCCATTTTGTAAGGGCGGATATGACCCAATGCCAGAAAACAAAAAAGTATTGCCGACAAAAATTTGATATAGTTAATTTTTATGGTAATATGATAATATCTAGATTTGAATTTAATAAGATAAATTTTTAAAATGCAAGACAATTTAAATAAGAATATTGCAAATTTGAAATAGATTTTGTGTTTCTCCCCCGCCTACGGCGGAGAAGAAACGAGAACTTATATACATGAATTTAGCAATATTTTAAAGGAGTTTTTTATTTTGGGTTTTTTGTTCGATTTTTTAGGTAGTATATTTGGCTATGTTTTATGGTTCTTTTTCGATGCTGTTAGCAATTATGGAGTGGCAATAACGCTTTTCACTCTTGTTATAAATGTTCTTATGTTTCCTCTGGCGATTAAAAGGCAAAAAAGTATGGCGATGAATTCCCGCATGGCGGTAAAACAACAAGCGCTTAAAAAGAAGTATGAGAAAGACACGAAAAAGTATAATGAAGAAGTCGCCAAACTGTATGAACGCGAAGGCGTGAATCCTATGAGTGGATGCTTTGCGACCATGATACTTCCGCTTATTTTATGGAGTGGTATATTCGGGGCAATAACAAAACCCCTTCAAAACACTCTTCATTTGGCACCTGAAAAAGTTACTCAAGCGGTTGCTGTGCTGCCGACAATTCCTGAAGTCAGCGGCAAAGTAAGTAAAGGTTATGAAGAGCTTCAAATAGTTCGCCATTTTTCTGAAGTTAAAAGCCATTTAACTATGTTTAATAGAGAAGAAATTGCAGATATTGAAGAATTTAGCTCAGGCTTTAATTTTATGGGCATAAATCTTCTTAACAGACCAAACGCTGCTCAATTTTCTGAGATGCTTTGGGTAATTCCTCTTCTTTGCTTTTTGAGTTCTATTTTGTCACTTTACATAAGTCAGAAAATGATGGGTAATCAAACGCAAATGCAGGGCTGTACAAAATATATGCCGTACGCTATGTTTATTTTTACAGCTTATATAGCATATACAATACCCGCAGCGGTTGGCCTTTACTGGATTATAAACGCGCTTTTCGGCGCGGCGCAAAGTTTGGTTCTCAATAAGTATTACAATTCATTTACCATGAATGCTAAAGATGAGGCTGCAAGACTTGCGCTGCTTAATATTCAGGAAGTAAATGTTTCTCAAGTTAAGTAAAAAACTATAACAGTGCAAAATAATTATAGATTTTTACGTTTCTACTTCGCTGTTGGCAGAAGAAAAACAAGAACTCGCATATGGAAATTTAGCAATGCAAAAACCGCCACTTTTTATTGGCGGTTTTTACTCATAATTTTTTATTGATCTTTTTCACGGAGCCTTTCTTTATCTTGTTGTGTCCGCTACGTTATATGCGTGATATTTTTTGCTTGCATCGCTAATATTTGTCGCTGAGTCTAACATACGATTGCGATCCTTATTATTAGCCTGTTTTATAGCATTTTCTAAAGTCTTAATTTGTGCCTTCAAAACTTTTAGTAAATCAATAGCACGATTTCTAGTATCATCGACAATAATATAGGGGCCGTTATTAGCAGTACCTGTGTCTCTAATAGATGTAAATTTTTTGTACGCTTCACCGCCTTTTCGCCAACTATTGGCGAAGGCTTTGTTGCCGGCTTCCTCGGTGGCTTCCCCGGCGGAGCCTCCGACGGCTTTCCTGACGGCTCCCCAGGCGTCTTTCCAGGTGGTTTCCCAGGCGGCTTCTCTGGCGGTTCCCCTGGTGGCTTTAGCGGCCTCTCCGGCGTCTTTCCAGGCGGTTCCCATGGCGGTTTTCCTGGTGGCTTTAGCGGTCATCAAAAATTTTTCAAGCGTTCCGGGCAATAAATTAAGGGCTTGTTCCTTAGATAATTTATTTATTTCTTCATCTGACATTTTTGTGATGTCTTTCTGCCTAAATGCGTAAGCCAGAGCTCCAACTATAAGTGCAGCACCTGCTGTGCCTATTCCTCCGCCAATTATATACTTTGAATTTTTTGAAGCCCAATCTTTAAATTTATTAAGCTGTGAACTACTTTTTGCGGAAGCTCCAATAGACTGAGGCTCTGCTTGAGCGTGAGTTTCGGCTGCTGAAACTCCCATGGGTGCCAAAGTTAAAACGCTGAGTATCGAAGCCAAAGCTGACGACATCGCCTTACTTTTTGAATTATTTATTCCGCCTGCAATCAATTTTAATTGTTCTTCATTTAAATTTTTCAAGTCATCTTGATTAAAATTGCTGTATTTATTCATAAATTCTTCAAGCTCCATTTTACTGATTTTTGAATTACTTTCTGAATTTATTGTATCATAAAGTTCATCAAAAGTCTCGGCTTTAATTATCTTTTTTAATAATTTTTCGCTGAAGGTGGGTTTTGTCTATGTTGAATAAACACTTTTTATCTAATTATAATGAATAACTGGACAAATGTTTATTTTTAATTTATATTTAGTATAGGATAAAACACAGGAGGCTCGACTTTTTATGATAAATGAAGTGTTTGCTTCTGATGAAACGATTGCTTTAGCTAAAGAAAAAGCTTGTAAAATGCTCGGAGTATCTGAAGATAAAATTGATTTTGAAGTGCGTCAGTTTCCTTCGAAAAAAATGTTCGGAATGTTTGGTGGCAAGCTTGCTCAGGTAAGAGCAGTGCTTAAAAAAACTTCCGCTCAAAAAGCGGTGGATTATCTAAAAGAAATATTTTTCTATATGGGACTTGAATCCCTTAAAATAGAAATTTTGAAAGAAAATAGTGGATACTGCGAAATAAAAATAACAGGCGATGATGTCAGTTTTGTAGTTGGAAAGCACGGCGAAACGCTCGATTCTCTCCAATACCTTGCAGGGCTTGTTGCAAATAGCCAAAAAGGTGAAAGCGTTTGCAAAGTGCGTTTGGAAGCCGGAGATTATCGCGAAAAGCGCAAAAAAACGCTCGAAACTCTTGGGGAGCGCATAGCGGAAAGAGCGGTCAAAACGAACAAAAAATTGAATTTAGAGCCTATGCGATCATATGAACGCAAAATTATACATACAGCTATCGGTAATATTGAGGGCGCGCGTTCGTGGTCTGAGGGTGAAGGTAACCAAAGGCATGTTGTTATTGCTCCGGTATAAAATATATAAATTTTAAATAATATTTCCTTCTTGCTCCCTAATAATAAAAGGGGGCAAAAATTTTAAGTGTAAAAATACTACCTTTTAAGTATAGAAAATTGATCAAAAAGGACGTGAATTTAAAAATGAAGACTATAGCGGCAATATCCACAGCTCAAGGTATTGGTGGTATTGGAGTTGTTAGAATTTCTGGAGAAAACGCCGCAGAAATTGCAGATAAAGTTTTTAAACCATATTTTGGACCACAAAAAAATTGCCTTTCTAAGTTAAGTGGATACACCGCAAAATACGGTAAAGTTATGGATAATGGCGAATTTATTGATGATGCAATAGCGCTTGTGTTTAGAGCGCCGCATAGTTATACAGGAGAAAATGTTGTTGAGCTTTCATGCCATGGTGGACTTTATTTAACCAGAAGGCTACTTAGAGCCGTTTTGGAAGCGGGTGCAACTCTTGCCGAACCTGGGGAATTCACTAAGAGAGCCTTTTTAAATGGCAAAATGGATCTTTCGCAGGCAGAAGCTGTTATGGATTTAATATCTGCAAAAGGAGAGCGTGCCAATAAAATAGCATTTAGTTTAAAAGAGGGTGCACTTAGCAAAAAAATTAATGAAATAAAGAATGATCTTATAGATATAATTGCAAATTTAGGCGTTTGGGCTGATTATCCTGAAGAAGATATTCCACAAATAAATGAAGGTTTACTAAAAAAAAGCTTAATTGAGGCTGATTCTCAGATTTTAAAGATGATAAAAAATTATGATGCTTGTAAAGTTTTGAAAGAAGGAGTTAAAACAGCGATTATTGGGCGGCCTAATGTTGGAAAGTCAACGCTTATGAATCTTCTGTCCGGGCATCAAAAATCTATAGTTACTGACATTCCGGGAACAACAAGAGATGCCATTGAAGAAACAGTTATGCTCGGGGATATACCGCTTTTACTTGTGGATACCGCCGGAATACGTGAAACTGATGATTTTGTTGAAAAAATAGGCGTGAAAAAAGCAAAAGATTATATGAATATATCGGATATTACCCTTCTTATTTTGGACTCATCTTCCCCACTTTCTAATGACGACAAGGAACTTTTGAATCTTTCAGATAAAAGTAAAACTATTATAATACTTAATAAGTGCGACTTAGGAGAAAAAATAAAAGCCGAAGAATTATTAACATTTTCTAATAGAATTGTTGAAATATCGGCGATTAAAGGTGAAGGAATAGATAAATTAAAAGCTATTTTAGAAGATATGATTGGGCTTTCAAAACTCGACCCATCAGATATTTTAATATCAAACGAACGTCAACTAAACAGCTTGAAAAACGCTAAAAGTATTATAAGTAAAGCGATAGATGAGCTTGAAAACGGTGTTACGCTTGACGCTGTTACAATTCTTTTGCAAGATACAGCTGAGATATTTATGGAGTTTACTGGGGAAAGTGTAAGTGAAGCTGTGATTAATAAAGTTTTTTCAAAGTTTTGTGTTGGGAAGTAGAGGATCTATTCAAAAATCGCACAGAACGCAAATTTTTTATAATAAAAAATCTTTAATATTTTGAATAAATTTGCTTTATGATAAAATTTTCTCGATGTACTTTTGTACAATCTTCGTCATTTTTGATGGAATCCGCACAAGTTTTAGAACAAGTCTGAACAGAGTATTATCAATAATTAAAAATGAACATATTGGAGGTGCTAAAAAATTGAATTATAAAGAAAAATATGAAGTTATAGTAATCGGAGCCGGACACGCTGGAATTGAGTCAGCCTTAGCATCTGCAAGACTTGGCTGTAAAACTGCGATTTTTGCAATAAATCTTGATTCTGTCGGTAATTGTCCATGTAATCCATCTATCGGAGGTACAGCGAAAGGTCATCTTGTTCGTGAAGTTGACGCTTTAGGTGGAGAAATGGGCAGAACTGCAGACGAATGTTTTTTGCAAAGCAGAATGCTGAATTTAGGTAAAGGTCCTGCTGTGCACTCACTTCGCGTGCAAATTGATAGAAATCGCTTCAAAGAGATTATGAAACACAAGCTTGAGCTTCAAAAAAATTTACTTTTAAAACAGGCTGAAATAACTGACATTTCACAAAATGATGATGATGAAATGTGGGTTTTAAAATCAAAAAATAATGTTGAGTATAGAGCTAAAACAGTAGTGATTGCCACCGGTACATTTCTTGAAGGTCGAATTCATATTGGTGATATCTCTTATGAAAGCGGCCCAGATGGAGTTTTTCCGGCGGCCCTTTTAGGAAAATCTCTTGCAAAACTTGGACTTAAACTTAAAAGGTTTAAAACCGGTACGCCTGCAAGAGTTTTAAAATCAAGCATAGATTTTTCAAATCTTGAAAAACAATTTGGCGATGAAAAAATTGTGCCTTTTTCTTACGATACGCCGGAACTTAAAGAAAATAAAGTTTTGTGTTACATTTCTTACACTAATGATAAAACAAAAGAAGTTATTCTTAAAAATCTTCATAAATCAGCGATGTATGGCGGAAAAATCGAGGGCATTGGTCCTAGATATTGTCCAAGCATAGAGGATAAAATAGTACGTTTCCCTGATAAAAAAAGGCATCAACTTTTTATTGAACCATGCGGGCTTGAAACTGAGGAAATGTATCTTCAGGGCATGTCCACTTCCCTTCCTGAAGATGTTCAAACTGAAATGTACAGAACCATTCCGGGGCTTGAAAATGTAAAAATTATGCGCCCTGCTTATGCTATAGAGTACGATATTGCTGACCCTCAGCAAATGTACAGTACGCTCGAATTTAAAGATTTTCCAGGTTTATATGGTGCCGGGCAATTTAACGGTAGCTCGGGTTATGAGGAAGCGGCGGCTCAGGGATTAATTGCCGGGATAAATGCTGCGCTTAAAGTTAAAGCTAAAGAGCCACTGATTTTGGATAGGGGCTCGTCATATATCGGAACATTGATAGACGATTTAGTTACAAAAGGAGTAAACGATCCTTATCGCATGATGACTTCTCGCTCTGAATATAGGTTGGTCCTTCGCCAAGATAACGCTGATGAGCGTTTAACACCAATTGGAAGAGAAATAGGGCTTATATTTGATGCAAGATGGAGAAAATTTACCCAAAATCAAACTTTGAAAGAAACAGAGCTAAAAAGAGTTAGAACTGAAATTATCGCTCCAAGTAAAGAACTTAATAATATGCTTGTTTCACGTGAAACATCTCCGATTTCCAGCGGAGTAAAAATTAGTGATTTGCTCAAGCGTCCGCAAATTACCTATGATGATTTGAAGCCTTTTGATTTAAATAGGCCTCTTCTTGATAGTGTAATTTTAGAAAAAGTTCAAATTGAAATAAAATATGAAGGCTATATAGAAAGGCAAAATCGTCAGATTCAAGAAATGAGAAGGCTTGAGAAAAAAGATTTGCCTGAAAGTGTAGACTATTCTGAGATAAAAGGGCTTCGTTTAGAGGCAGTTGAAAAACTAAGTGCGATAAAGCCAAAAAATATAGGACAAGCCTCGCGTATTTCCGGTGTTAGCCCCGCTGATGTTTCAGTGCTTATTATATGGCTTGCTACGAAGCTTAAAAAGGAGAAAAATAGCATATGAAAATTTTGGCGGAAGAATCAGAAAAATTTGGAATAAATTTAAGTGATTCACAGCTTGAAAAGTTTAAAGTTTATATGGATTATCTTTTAGAATATAATTCTCATACTAACCTTACTGCAATAAAAGAGCCCGTTGATATTATGATAAAGCATTTTTTTGATAGCATAGTTTTAGATAAATTTTTAAGTATAAAAAAAGGAGGAAAAATTGTAGATATCGGAACAGGAGCGGGATTTCCTGGAATTCCTCTCAAAATTTTAAGGCAAGATTTGAATCTAACACTTATCGATAGTCTTAATAAAAGAATAATGTTTTTAAAAGAGCTTATGGAAAAAATTGATTTAGAAGCTGATGTTTTTCACGGTCGTGCTGAAGAATTTGGACAAAACGATAAGTTTCGTGAAAAATTTGACTTCGCGGTGTCGAGAGCTGTGGCGCCACTTAATGTTTTATGCGAATATTGTCTGCCGTACGTTAAAATTAACGGGTATTTTACTGCTTTTAAAGGTCCTGAGATCAAAGATGAAATTGAAAATTCTCAAAATGCTTTAAAAATTCTTGGCGGAGAAATAGAAGAATGTAAGAATTTTGAGCTTCCTTTAAATAAAGGAAAACGAAATATAATAATTATCAAAAAAATAAAGAAAACACCCGCAAACTATCCTCGTTCGAATTCACAAATTCCAAAAAATCCACTGTAACATTATTCTATTTCTCTTTTTCTGTAGCGATGGTATATGTTTTGTATGCAAAATGTTTCACGTGAAACATTTTAAGCTAAATTTAAAATTTGAATTTGCTTTTATTTACGCATATGCTATAATTCTAAAAATACATAAAAATGCAAAAGAAATAGATTTTTAGGAGAAACCATGGGAAAAATTATATCCGTTTCCAATCAAAAAGGTGGCGTAGGTAAAACCACTACTGCCATTAATTTAGCCGCATCTATGGGTATGCTTGGTAAAAGAGTTTTAATAATTGATCTTGACCCTCAAGGCAACACAACCAGTGGTTTGGGATTTAATAAAAAAGAGGTTCAAAAATCCTCCTATGATGTTTTAGAAAAAGATGCATCACCCGAGGAAGCAACTTTAAAAACTGAATTTAAAAATTTAGATTTAATACCATCACACATTAATTTAGCCGCTTTGGATGCGGGGATAAGCTTGTTTTCAGGAAAAGAATCCAAGCTCAAAAATAAAATTTCACATCTTAAAAATAATTATGATTATATTTTTATAGATTGCTCGCCGTCACTTGGGATAATTACCATTAATGCTTTTTGTGCGAGTGATAGCGTGCTTATGCCAATTCAATGCGAGTACTATGCTCTCGAGGGCCTTTCTCAACTTATAAACACTATTAAAGTAGTAAAAAGACATCACAACCCAAATCTGGAAATAGAGGGTATTCTCCCGACAATGTGCGATTCAAGACTAAATTTAACGCAGCAGGTTTTAGCGGAGGTCAATAAAAATTTCCCGGATAAGATTTTTAAAACAGTTATTCCGAGATCTGTTAAAGTTGCGGAATCTCCGGGATTTGGAATGCCTGTATTTTATTTTGAAAAATCCAGTAGAGGTTCAGAAGCTTACATAGATCTCGCAAAAGAAATTTTAACAAATAATGGTCAAAGGAGTGAATTGATTTGGCGTTTAAATCTAAAAAAAGCGGGCTTGGTAAAGGGCTAGACCTTATTTTTATGGAAAATAATTTAGAAAGCGAAAATGTGCCCGTAACGCTAAAAATAACCGAAATTGAACCAAATAGTAATCAGCCGCGATTTAATTTTAAAGATGAATCTTTAAATGACCTTGCGGATTCTATAAAGTCTCACGGGTTAATTCAGCCTATTGTTGTTAAACCAACTGCTGCCGGTAAATATAAAATCATTGCAGGTGAGCGCAGGTGGCGAGCGAGCAAAATGGCAGAAATTTCTGAAATTCCGGTTATAATAAAAGATATAGATGATTCTAAAATAATGGAGCTTGCCCTTGTTGAAAACCTGCAAAGGGAAGATTTATCCACAGTTGAAGAGGCAAAGGGTTATAAAACTTTAATGGAGACATACAATCTTACTCAAGAAGAAGTGTCGAAAACTGTCGGTAAGTCGAGGCCATATGTTGCTAATACCATAAGATTATTGAATTTACCTCAAAGTGCTATAGAAAAGCTTGAAACTGAAAAAATCACGGCTGGCCATGCTAGAGCGCTGCTTTCTCTCAGTAATGAAGATGATATTGAGAGAGCGCTGAAAATAACGATTTCTCAAGAATTAAACGTTCGCCAGCTTGAGGATCTTATTAAAAAGATAAATTTTAAAGAAATCTTATCACCTAAGTCTTTAAAAGTGATTAAAAAAGACGCATTTTTTAGTAAAATAGAATCAGACCTTCACAAAAAACTTAAAAGAAAAGTCAAAATAGTTGCCGGTCGAAATAAAAAAGGAACTGTGCAGATTGAATTTTTTGGTGAAGAAGATCTTTCGAATGTTTATAATATGCTCAGTAAATTACAGATAAAGTAGGGAAATTAAAAATATGATGGATAAAAATATTGCTCGTTTCGTATTTATCTTAATTGCGTTTATCGTTGTTTTGTGTATATTTCTAAACCCTTTGACAAATTTAGCTGTGCTCAGAAGTAATCCCTATATACTTGCGAATATCAACAGTTTTTTGAGTCGTATAGGTTTTAGTTACAGGTTCGTTTTTAAAGATATCTGTGCGATAATGCGCTTTACAGAGTATTTTGTTTTCGGTATAATCGCTATGGTACTTACAAAATCTTATTCGAAAAATATTTTTAAGAGCATAACTGTTCCTTTGTTTATAGGTTTGTTTATTGCTGTTGGAGAAATATATTATCGATTTTTGAGCGGTTTTCATATAGGAATTAACGAGGTAATAGTATCTTTTGTGGAGTTTTGCATAGGAATGATTTTTTATATTATTTTTACCGGAACAAAGCCAGCAAAAGACTCCGGATTTAAATACAAATCACGTAAATATGACGGGAGGCGCTAAAAATGCTTGATATTAAAATTATAAGAAATGACCCTGAAATGGTAAAAAAAGCTATGCAAAATCGGCAGCAAAATTTAGGTGCGGTAATTGATAAAGTTCTTGAAACCGACGAACTTAGAAGAAAAGTTATACAAGACGCTGAAAGCATGAAATCTGAGCAAAATGCGGTTAATAAGAAAATCCCAGCGATGAAAAAATCGGGCGAGGATATTTCTGGTTTGATGGCTGAGATGAAATCTCTTTCGGATAAAATTTCGAAAAAAAATAAGGAACTTTCTGTGCTTGAAAAAGAGCTGCATGAGCTTTTATTGAGCATCCCGAATATTCCGCACAAAAGTGTTCCCATTGGGAAAGATGACAGCGAAAACATTGAAATAAGGCGTGTTGGAGAGCCGCGAAAATTTGATTTTGATGCCAAAGCACACTGGGATATAGGGAAAAACCTTGGCATTTTAGATCAAGAAAGAGCGGCAAAAGTTGCTGGAGCTAGATTTCATTTTTACAGGGGTCTAGGTGCTAAGCTTGAACGCTCTATAATAAATTTTTTCTTGACTACTCACACGGAAAACGGTTACACCGAAATTTTGCCGCCTTACATAGTAAATAGAGACTCACTTGTAGGCACGGGTCAATTACCAAAGTTTGAAAATGAGTTCAAACTTGAAGGTATGGAATATTATCTGATTCCAACCGCAGAGGTTCCCGTGACTAATATGCATCGCGATGAAATTATGGATGGCAAGGATTTAACTAAAAAATATTGTGCATATTCTGCGTGCTTTAGATCTGAAGCGGGTTCGGCGGGCAGAGATACCAGAGGTCTTGTAAGGCAGCATCAATTTAATAAAGTTGAGCTTGTTAAATTTAGTAAACCTGAAGATTCTTATGATGAACTTGAATCTTTAACAAATGATGCTGAAAAAGTTCTTCAGCTTTTGGGCCTTCCTTACAGAGTAGTATGCCTTTCAACAGGTGATATAGGTTTTTGTTCCGCGAAAACTTACGACATTGAGGTGTGGATGCCTTCTTATAATAGATACGTGGAGATATCTTCCTGCTCAAATTTTGAAGACTACCAGGCAAGAAGAATGCAGATAAGATATAAAAATGATAATAAAGACAAAGCTCAGCTTGTTCACACACTTAATGGCTCTGGAGTAGCAGTCGGAAGGACAGTTGCGGCAATTCTTGAAAATTATCAAAACGCTGATGGAACAGTCACAGTTCCTGAAGTGCTTGAAAGCTACATGGGCACAGATATTATGAAATAATATAAAAGTCAGTATACAAACTATTATAGGAGAAAAAGTGGTCAAATCATTGAAAGTAAACGCTCTTTAAAATAACCCAAAATTCGATTTATTTCACTTAATTTTTAGATTAAATGCAGAAATATGTCAAAAAGTTTGAAAAAAGAAAAAAGATAAATTAAAATATTTGTAGAAGCAAAGCCTGACGGAAGGCGGCTGGCCACATTCCCTGAAAGATGGGAGGTGGTTGCATGGATTTGGTAAATTCAGTAGTTACTTTAGTTGCACTAATAGTAATTTACAAAATTATTCGCCGAATTGACGCAGAAAAATAGCTGCCTCACCCTAAATGAATCAGCTATTTATTTAGATTGTATTCGATTTAATAGGCTAGCCGTTTTTCAAACGGTTTGCTTCTACTTTTATTATATTCCAATGAAAATAAAAGTCAATAAAATGTTTAATATTACTAAGTATTTTGCGGTTCATATAAAAACGCATTTTAAGTAGTTGGTTTTTAATTCTAAGTTTAAAGGGGTTTTTATTATATGGCGGAAAATAATGGTTCAGGAAAATTTTCAAAAGAAGGGCTTACTTTTGATGATATTCTTTTAATTCCGGGGGCTTCTGATGTGGAACCGAAAATGGTTAGCACGGAAACGCTTTTAACTGAAAAGATCAAACTAAATATTCCGATTATGACTGCTGCGATGGATACTGTAACTGAGTACAAAATGGCGATAGCAATAGCAAGAGAGGGCGGAATTGGAATTATCCACAAAAACATGTCCATCGAAAAGCAGGCCGACCAGGTGGAAAGAGTTAAACGTTCTGAAAACGGCGTAATTTCGCGTCCGTTTTTTTTATCTCCCGAAAACACGGTTGATGAAGCGAAACTTTTAATGGACAAGTATAAAATCTCAGGTATTCCTATTTGTGAGGATAAAAAGCTTGTTGGAATTCTCACAAACCGCGATTTAAGATTTATGAACTATTCAGAGTACCAGCAGAAAATTAAAAATGTTATGACTAAAGAAAATTTAATCACAGCACCCGTTGGAACATCAATGCATGAAGCTAAAGATATTCTTCGCCGCCATAGAATCGAAAAGCTTCCTCTCCTTGATGAAAACGGTGATTTCACCGGGCTTATTACCATAAAAGATATTGAAAAATCAGCGCTTTACCCAAATTCCGCAAGGGATAACGATGGACGACTTTTGTGTGGAGCTGCCATCGGAGCGACTAAAGATGTTTTAAAAAGAGTGGAGGCATTAATTGCCGTTCACGTTGACGTGCTCGTGCTGGATTCTGCTCATGGGCATAATATAAATGTTGTAAATAATGTTAAAAAAGTGAAGGACGCTTTCCCTGATGTTCAGCTAGTAGCCGGAAACGTAGCGACTGCAGAAGCGGCAGAAGCCTTGATTGATGCAGGTGCGGACGCAATTAAAGTTGGTATCGGCCCCGGGTCGATTTGCACAACGCGAATAATTGCCGGCATTGGTGTTCCGCAAGTTACTGCGATTTACGACGTAGCTGAGATTGCTGCTAAGCGAGGTGTAAAAGTAATTGCAGACGGAGGAATAAAATACTCAGGTGATATTGTAAAAGCGCTGGCTGCTGGTGCGGATTCCGTGATGATAGGCTCTCTTGTTGCGGGGTGTGAGGAATCACCCGGTGAAAATGAAATTTACCAGGGCCGCAAATTTAAAACATATAGGGGAATGGGTAGCCTTGCCGCGATGGATAAAGGTAGCTCAGACAGATATTTTCAAAGTAAAAACAGTAAGCTTGTCCCGGAAGGGGTTGAGGGGAGAGTTGCTTACAAAGGCTCACTTTCTGATACAATTTATCAGCTAATCGGCGGTTTAAGATCTGGAATGGGCTACACAGGTTGTGAGGATATTAACAAGCTTCATACAAAAGCCAAATTTATTAAAATTACTGGAGCGGGCCTTCGCGAAAGCCATCCGCACGACATTCAAATAACGAAAGAAGCGCCAAATTATTCTTATATAGGGTGAAATAGATATTGTGTTTCTCTTTCGACGTAGGCGGAGTGGAAACAGAACTTTATTTATATAAATTTTGCAATACTTTTTTTGTTCAATTTTGAAGAAAAAATAATTATAATTAAATTTAGTAAGGGCTCGTCTGTTAGAGAGCGGTTTGTCACTCCTTCACAGAGAGGAGTGATGTATGTGGAATTATTGTATTTGCTTTTAATACTTTTAGTATTTTATAGCCTACTTAATGACATAAAAAAATAACCGCCCTCCGGAAAAGGTAAACGGTTATTAAATCGATTATTCTTTAGGACAAACCGTTCTTGAAACGGTATAGCCCTTGCTACAATTATTATATAACTTAAACACGTAAAATGTCAACTTCCGAAAGATACATAATGCTAAATTTGTATATAAACTCTTGTTTCTTTCCGCCGACTGTGCGAGGGGAATATAAAGGTGCATCGTAATTTAACAGCATCTAAATATTCTATGACTAAAAAGCATTTAATAAGCTAAATTGTTTGATTAAATAATAAATTTGCACAAAAACATAAAAAAATTAGTTGCAAAAATTGTTTGTATAGTATAAATTATATGTTGGAAAGGATGTTTTGATTGAAAACATTTTCGAAAGCATATAAATTCGGCGCGATTCTGCTATCAATTGCTTTAGTAGCTGCTTTAATAGTGCTTGCGGTTCGAAATGCCCGTAATTCTTCCGATGAAAATACATTAAAAGTCGGAATGGAATGTGCGTATGCGCCGTTTAATTGGATTCAGCCAACTGCTAAAAACGGAGCAATTAAAATTTCCGGCGGATGGTACGCATGCGGGTATGATGTTTATATTGCCGAAGAAATAGCGAAAAAAATGGGGAAAAAGCTCGAAATTATTAAAATTGATTGGGACGGCTTGCTTCCTGCGCTGACTTCTGGGAAAATAGACGCTATTATTGCTGGTATGTCTGCAACGAAAGAAAGAAAACAAGCTATAGATTTTACCGATAATTACTATGCTTCAAATATAGTAATAGTTTTAAAGAAGAGCAGCCCATATGCTGGTGCCAAGAGTTTAAGTGATTTTAAAGGCGCAAAAATTACCGGTCAGCTCAGTACAGTTCACTATACTTTAATTGACCAAATCCCTGGAGTCATAAAAGAAGTTCCTATGGAAGATTTTTCTTCTATGATTTCGGCAGTAAACGCTGGTAAAATAGATGGGTACATAAGCGAGAAACCCGCGGCTCTTGCAGCGGTTCGCACTAATCCGACACTTACCTATGCGGAGCTTGAAAAAGGCAAAGGTTTTAGTTATTCACAAGATGATGTTGCTATTGCAATAGGCGTTAAAAAAGGCAGCAGTTTAAAAGATAAGATTAATTCCGCGCTTTCTATAGTAGATGAAAAAAGAAGAGACGAATTAATGGAAAAAGCGGTAATGGCTTCCGGAATTTAAAAATCAAGAATAAGCGATCTCAAAAAATGGAGGTGTAGACTCAAAATTTATGGACAGAACATTTTTAGAATGGATTTTTTACATATTAGACCACTATGGAGTATGGTTTTTAAAAGGTACAGGCGTAACGCTGCTTATTGCTCTTGTTGGTACAATTATGGGATTTTTAATAGGTATAGGTCTTGGCTCCGTAAAAGCGATTCCGCTTTCGAGAAACCAGTTTAAAAAAGTTTTAATGAGTATTATTAATGCTATTATAACGTGTTACGTTGAGATTTTTCGCGGTACGCCGATGATGGTGCAAGCTATTGTTCTTTACTTTGGTATGCAAGAATTTATGGGCATTAATTTTAGCCCAATTGTTGCGGGAGTGATAATAGTTTCCATAAACACGGGTGCTTACATGGTTGAAGTGGTGCGCGGCGGCATTGAAAGTATTGATTCCGGGCAAATGGAGGCAGCTAAATCAATCGGCATGACGCACGGGCAAGCGATGATGAACATAATTTTGCCACAGACTATTCGCAACATACTCCCCGCAACGTGCAATGAGTTTATAATAAATATTAAAGATACTTCGGTTTTAAATGTTATTTCTGTAACAGAGCTTTTCTTCGTAACAAAGTCAATAAAAGGTGCCATTTTTCGCACATATGAGACCTTTATTGTTGCGGCTGTGATTTATTTTATTCTGACTTTAACCGTTACAAGGCTTATAAAAATTTTGGAAAAATATATGGATGGCCCGAAGGAGTTTATCCACGCTTCTTCAACAATGCCGATTCTTTTTGTTAAAAAATCGGAGGATAAGTAAAATGGAAAATAATATTATTAAAATAAATAATCTTAAAAAATCGTTTGGCGCTCTCAAAATTTTAAACGGCATAGATTTTAGCATAAATCAAGGTGATGTTTCCTGTATTATAGGTCCGTCAGGTGCCGGGAAATCAACTTTTTTAAGGTGTATTAATTTGCTTGAATATCCAACGTCAGGCGAAATACTTTATAAAGGCGAAAATGTGCTCAGTGATAATTATAACGTTGATTTTTACCGCTCAAAAGTTGGTATGGTGTTTCAGCAGTTTAACCTTTTTAATAATTTAAATGTTCTTGAAAATTGTACTGTTGGGCAGGTTAAAGTTCTTAAAAAAAACATATCGGAAGCCAAAGAAAACGCTCTTTATTTTCTTGATAAAGTTCAGATGTCTAAATTTATTGACGCCAAACCAAAACAGCTTTCAGGCGGGCAAAAACAAAGAGTAGCGATAGCCCGAGCGCTGTCTATGAATCCCGAAGTACTGTTGTTTGATGAGCCTACCTCAGCGCTTGACCCCGAAACAGTCGGTGAAGTTCTTAAAGTCATGCGATCACTCACAAAACTTAACATAACAATGATAATAGTAACCCACGAAATGGCTTTTGCAAAAGAAGTTTCAAATAAAATAATATTTATGGACGACGGCATGATTTGCGAAGAAGGGCCGCCGGAACAGCTTTTTGTAAACCCGCAAAATGAACGCACAAAGAACTTTTTATTCAGGTTTATTGTTGGGGAATCAAGTTGATGCTGTTTTTTCTCGCTGTCGGCATAGAGAAACAAGAACTTATTTAGGCGAATTCAATAATGTTTTTTTGTTGAATTATGAGGAAATTTTAGTATAATTAAATATGTAGTAGGATGAGCCTACGGAGTACGGTTAGCCGCTCCCTTATAGAAAGGGGGTTGGTAATATGGATGATTTGGCAAATTTAATATTCATACTGCTTATTTTAATAGCAGTTGGCGATATAATTGCTCAAATTAAAACAAAAAAATAACCGTTTCTCTCTCTCAAAGTGATAACGGTTAAATTTTATTTCATTTTGAATTGGGGCTAGCCGTTTCTTTACGGTTTAATCCTACTACATTTATTATATAACTTAATAATTAAAAATGTCAACTATCAAAAGGGCATTTGCTAAATTAAAATAGATTCTGCGTTTCTCAGCCTGCCATAGGTGTAGAGAAAATAAGAATTTATATATGTGGATTTAGCATTGCTTTTTTATTGCCTAAATAAATTTCAAAATTTTTATTGACATTATATGTATTTATATATATAATGTTTGTAAATTTAGTAAATCAATATAAATATTTTCAAAAAAGGAGTTGTTTAAAATGGAAGAAAAAGAAATTGAAAGAGGCATTATTTCAGAAGAAGCTCTTGACGACATTGCCGGCGGATTAAATATTGACAAAGCAAAATTAATTAAGGGCTTAAAATATGCAGGGGTAGCAATTATTGGTGCTGGAGCGCTTGCTAGCGCAGGGTATGGTATGTATAAATGGGGTGAAAAAAGAGGCACTATCGACGCTGCGACAGTGCGTAAGCCGTTAAAAGAAGGTAGTAAAGAGAAACCATATGACCCAAAAAATTTAACGCTAGAAGACTTAACTTAAACATAGAATCAGTAAAAGTAAAAAATTTAAACATGATAATATATAATATAATTTAGCAATATCTTAAGATATGTATAAGCCAAACGTACTAAGCACAGAATTTTATTATAAAAAAACACCTTTGGCATAGTAGCTAAGGTGTTTTTTAAGTTTCAAGCAAAGTTTTATCAGCATATATGTTGCTAAATTTAGGATATATTTTTTACTTTTATATCCAGCTATCGGCGGTAGAAAAATAAGAACTTATATATAAATTTAGCATTGCAATTTTTTTATCTGTACTGAAAGAAAATCATTTATAAAGTCTTCGCCTATTGATATTTCGAATTCTTTTCCGGTTTTCATTTCTTTAAGCTTAGCTTTGTTTGAATTTATCTCTTCGCTGCCGATAACGAGTGAGTAAACGGCACCGATTTTATCGGCATATTTCATCTGAGACTTTAAATTTCTATCGGCAATATCAACTTCCGCGCTAATTGATGAGCGCTTTAAAATTTCGCAAAGTTCAAAAGCTTTTTTTCTGGAATTATCATCAAGCGAGACAATGTAAACTTCCGGAACTTTTGGGGACGGAAATTCTATGCCCTGATTTTCCATAATCATAAGTATTCTTTCGATTCCCATCCCAAAACCTATTGCAGGAAGCGCAGGACCTCCGATAAGTTCAGAAAGTCCGTCGTACCTGCCGCCGCCGCAGACAGTTAGGTTTGAGCCTTCGTTTTCGCAAATGAACTCAAATACCGTTTTAGAATAATAATCAAGCCCGCGAACTATTTTAGGATTAACGATGTAAGCAATATTTACGGTATTAAGATAGTCTTTCAAGCTTTCGAAATGTTCAGAGCAGTCGGTGCAAATATATTCAAGAATTGTAGGGGCATCTTTGCAAATTTTAGCGCACTCAGGGTTTTTGCAGTCGAGAATTCGCATCGGATTTCTTTCAAGCCTATTTTTGCAGGTTTCACAAAGATTGCTTTCGTTTTTTCTAAAATAAGTTTCTATTG
>JAEWWM010000022.1 GCA_023458915.1 Bacillota bacterium | reverse complement strand
TAGTCATAACTCCGCCCATAGTTTCAATTCCAAGTGAAAGTGGTGTTACATCGAGAAGGAGAAGCCCTTTAACATCACCGCCTAAAACACCACCTTGAATTGCTGCGCCTATTGCAACACATTCATCAGGGTTTATGCCTTTAAATGGCTCTTTTCCAATAAGATTTTTAACAGCATCCTGAACAGCCGGAATTCTTGAAGATCCACCGACCATTAAAACTTTATCTATCTTAGAAATTTCAAGTCCAGAATCTTTGAGCGCTTGACGAACAGGCCCCATAGTGTTTTCCACAAGATCAGATGTGAGCTCATTGAACTTAGCTCTGGTTAAAGTAAGGTCTAAATGTTTAGGACCGTTGGCATCAGCAGTTATAAATGGAAGATTAATTGTTGCTGAAGTCATACCGGAAAGTTCAATTTTCGCTTTTTCAGCAGCTTCTTTAAGGCGCTGCATTGCCATTTTATCAGATTTGAGATCTATACCGTTTTCAGCTTTAAATGAAGAAATCATCCAATCAACTACGCGCGCATCAAAATCGTCGCCGCCTAAGCGGTTATTCCCCGCAGTTGCCAAAACTTCTTGTACGCCATCACCCATTTCGATTATAGATACGTCAAACGTACCACCACCAAGGTCATAAACAAGTACTTTTTGATCATTTTCTTTATCAATACCATATGAAAGTGCCGCTGCGGTAGGCTCGTTAATTATACGTTTTACTTCAAGCCCTGCAATTTTTCCGGCGTCTTTTGTAGCTTGACGCTGAGCATCTGTAAAATATGCGGGAACTGTTATAACAGCTTCTGTTACTTTATCACCAAGATAACTTTCAGCATCTGATTTGAGTTTTTGAAGAATCATTGCTGAAATTTCCTGTGGAGAATAAGATTTACCATCAATAGTAACCTTATAGTTTGTTCCCATTTCTCTTTTAATGGAGCTAACAGTTCTGTCAGGATTAGTAATAGCCTGACGTTTTGCGACTTGGCCTACCATTCTTTCGCCCGTTTTTGAAAATGCAACAACAGATGGAGTTGTTCTTGAGCCTTCTGCATTAGGAATAACAACGGGTTCACCGCCTTCTATAACAGCAACACAAGAGTTAGTTGTTCCAAGGTCTATACCAATAATTTTTGCCATAATGTTTTCCTCCTAAAAAATATGAATATTAAAAATTTATCTTAAATTAACTTGTTGTCTTAATTTATTACCTCGACCATCGCGTGCCTTATAATCCTATCGCTCATTTTATAACCCTTTTGAAAAACACTTGAAATTATGTTTTGTTTTTCGTTTTCGTCTTCCTTATGAGCTATGGCATTATGCAAATTCGGATCAAATTCATCTCCAACTTTACCAAATGACTCTACATTTAAGCTTTTAAGAGCACTTAACATTTGATTTTTCAAAAGCTCTATGCCTTTTTTGTACTCTTCACTATTGTTTTCAGCGGATTTTTCTGCGGCTTCCAAACTATCCGCTAAAGGTAAAATACCAAGCACTGCTAAAAATATCGCATCGGAATATATTAATTCTTTCTCTTTTCCACTTCTTTTCCTGAAATTATCATACTCTGCGGCGGTTCTTAAAAGGCGCTCTTTATAATCTTCAAGCTCTTTTTTTAGATTTTCAATTTCGGTTTTTTCTTTAGAGTCAACATTTTTTGTTTCTTTATTATCTTTTTGAAATTCTTCGTCCTCCTCGTTTTTAATTTTACTTTGTGTTTCTGTAAAATTCACTTATTTGTAACCCTCCTTTTATTTAATCAATTAGATAAAATATTAATTTTCGAGCATTCTCCCTAAAAGTGCTCCCACAAGCGCTGTAACATATTGAAGATATTCTGCGATTAACCCATAATCCATACGAGTTGGCCCTATTATTCCAATTGCCCCGGATTTTCCGCCGATGCTGTAGTGAGTTGAAATAACACTGGCATTTTTTAGCTCTGTGTAAATATTTTCTTCTCCAACAATAAAATTTATACCATTATCGGCTAAATTTAATAAACTGAGCACCTTTTCGCGGTTTTCAAGAAAATTAAATATATTGATTATTACTTCAGGAGTAATCTCAGGTATTGATAAAAGATTTTTTTGCCCGTGAATTTTAATTTCTACTTCGCAGGCTTCTTTTGCCGCTTTCATAAAAACATCTATAACCGGAAGCAAAATCAATGCTGTTTTTTCATCTCCGCCCACTAAAAAATTTACAAATTCAGGAGTTATAGAACTTAAAAGCTCCCCACGAAACTTTTCATTTAAAACTTCGCCCAACATATGCAAAATTTCAGAGGTTAAATCATAATCACACTTAAACAGCTTATTTTTTATCATTCCGTTAGAAATCATAAGAACGATCATTGCGCTCCGGCGCCCAACCCTTACAAATTGGATATCTCTTACTTTTGATTCAAGGCTTGGCGGAGTTGTTATAATTGCCATACAATTAGTTATATTAGAGAGTACCTTTGCCGCACTATCAAGTAAACTTTCGGGATCAGTGGATGAAAAAGCAAGAACCCCATTTATCAAATTTTTTTCTTCCGTAGACAGTGGTTTTTTGAACATTAATTTGTTAATGTATATTCTGTAGCCTTGATGTGAAGGTATTCTCCCAGATGAAACATGAGGTTGAAATAGATACCCAAAGTTCACTAAATCAGCCATTTCGCTACGCACTGTCGCAGGAGAAAAAGAAGGTTCAAGCTCTTCGCACACGGTTTTAGATCCTACAGGGTCACCTGTGAGCACATATTTTTCAACTACGGCAGATAAAATTTGAAGCTTACGGCTGAGCGTCATTGGCGTTCTCACCTCATTTTTTCGGAATTTTAGCACTCTGGTCATCCGAGTGCTAACTATCCAAATTTTAGCATTTATTTTCTGCTCTGTCAATACTTATTTTTGGCAGCACACAAATAAGTAAACTTAATTTTTTAATTTTTATATATCTTCTGCTATAACTATAAAATCAAGAAAGGAAATTAAGAAATGATAATAATGTCCGTAGATCTGGGCAAAGTTCGAACAGGGCTTGCAGTGTGCGATAAAAGTGAAATTTTAGCCTCGCCTTTTTGTGTTATAAAAGAGAAAGATGAAGAAATTCTCGCGCAAAAAATAAGTGAAAAAGCAAAGGAAGCAAGCGTAGAGCATATTGTAATGGGTCTGCCCAAAAATATGGACGGTTCAATTGGAGAAAGCGCTAAGCGAGTGCAAAATTTTGCAAAAATTTTAAAAAATCATTTGAATATGCCAATAATCTTATGGGACGAACGAAAAACAACTGTCACCGCACACGAATATTTAAATGAAACAAATATCCGCGGCACAAAAAGAAAAAGTATAATCGATGCCCTCAGCGCATCGATTATACTTGAAAATTATCTTATGTTTAGGAAAAACAACATGTGAATTTTTTACTTAACCACCACATTTAAAAGTTTGTTTGAAATATAAATGATTTTTATAATGCTTTTGCCATTAATAGCTTTTTCAAATCCAGAATTTTTTTTGGCGAGTGAAAGTACTTCTTCTTCGGTTGCGCCGACCGGTGACGTAACTTTGCCCCTAAGTTTACCGTTTATTTGCAGAACAACCTCAGTCTCACTGCTTTCGCATTTTTTTTCATCAAATTTCGGCCAAGGTTGTTGACATGCTAAATTTTCACCTAATTTGCACTTATTCCAAATTTCCTCTGTAATATGCGGTGCAAATGGGTTCAGAAGAGAGGTGAAAATTCTTAAATTTTCAGTATTAATAAAACCTTCATCATAAATTTCGTTTATTAAAGTCATAAGCGCAGCTATCGCAGTATTAAATTTAAGGTTTTCAATATCTTCTCCGACTTTTTTAATTGTTTTGTGAAATGAAGATTCAAGCTTTTGGTTTGTTTTTTTCGAATCATCAAGAATTTCTTGTAAACCCCAATATCTTTCTAAAAATCTTTTGCAGCCACGAATCCCAGTAGTGCTCCAGGGCGCCGCTTTCTCAAAGTCACCTATAAACATCTCATAAAGGCGCATAGTATCAGCACCATATTCATTTACAATATCATCCGGATTTACAACATTTCCACGAGATTTGCTCATTTTTTCGTTGTTTCCGCCAAGCATCATACCGTGACTCGTGCGCTTTTTATAAGGTTCAGGATTCGGCACAACGCCGATGTCATAAAGAAATTTATACCAAAACCTGCTGTACAGAAGGTGAAGCGTTGTGTGCTCCATACCCCCATTATACCAATCAACAGGCATCCAATAATCAATTGCTTCACGGCTTGCAAGGGCTTCAGCATTATTTGAGTCACAATATCTTAAAAAATACCACGACGAGCCCGCCCACTGCGGCATAGTATCAGTCTCTCTCTTGGCTTTTCCTCCGCATTTCGGGCAAGTAGTGTTTATCCATGACGTGATATTTTCAAGCGGCGACTCGCCGCCTTCAAGAATTTCAAAATTTTCTATTTCTGGAAGTTTAAGTGGAAGTTCAGATTCAGGAATATCAACATAACCACATTTTTCGCAGTAAACAATCGGGATTGGCTCGCCCCAGTAACGCTGACGCGAAAAAATCCAGTCTCTGAGTTTATAATTTATTTTAGCCCCCCCCACCCCATTTTTTTCAAGCCATTTTATAATTTCTTCTTTAGATTTTTTGGGGTCCATGCCGTTTAAAAAACCTGAATTTATCAAAACTTCTTTGCCATCAATTTCTTCTATTACTTTAGTGATGGGAAGATTATATTTTTCGGCAAACTCTTTGTCTCTGGAATCATGTGCAGGTACTGCCATTATCGCACCAGTACCGTAGCTCATTAAAACATAGTCCGATACAAAAATAGGGATGTTTTCGCCTGTAACGGGATTTTTGGCTAAAATTCCTTCAATTTTTATGCCTGTTTTATTTTTGGCAAGTTCTGTTCTTTGAAAATCAGATTTTTTATTTGCTTCAAGTTTATAATTTTCGATCTCTTTAATATTTTTAATTTTATCTGACAATTTGCTTATAAGTGGATGCTCAGGCGAAATCACCATATAAGTCACGCCAAAGATAGTATCAGGACGCGTGGTGAAAACTTTAATGTTTTCGCCGGTATTTATTTTAAAATTTATCTCAGCGCCGATAGAGCGCCCAATCCAATTTATTTGCTGAGATTTAACTCTTTCGGGATAATCCACTAAATCAAGATCGTTAATTAAGCGCTCGGCGTATTTGGTAATTCCGAGCATCCATTGAGATTTTACTTTATGTACAACTTCGCTGCCGCAACGTTCACATTTGCCTTGAATTACTTCCTCATTTGCAAGCACGCATTTGCAAGATGTGCACCAGTTTACCGATGCTTCATTTTTATAGGCAAGCCCTTTTTTAAACATTTGCAAAAAAATCCACTGTGTCCATTTGTAATAACCTGGGTCAGTTGTATTAATTTCTCGGTTCCAATCAAAAGAAATCCCAAGAGATTTAAGCTGACTTTTAAACCTTGCAACGTTTTTTTCTGTTACAATTTTCGGGTGAATTTTGTTTTTTATCGCGTAATTTTCCGTCGGAAGTCCGAATGCATCCCAGCCGATGGGATATAGAACATTAAAACCCTGCATCCTTTTTTTTCGCGATATTATGTCTAAGGCTGTGTAGCTCCTCGGATGCCCCACATGAAGCCCTTCGCCAGATGGATAAGGGAACTCTATAAGAGCATAAAATTTGGGTTTATTAAAATCATTTTTAGCATGAAATACTCCTTGATTTTCCCATATTTCCTGCCATTTTTTTTCAATGTTTTTAGGCTTATATTTTTCCAGTCTTTCTTTCATAAATTCTAAACTCTCCACTTTAATTAATTTTTAGCATAAACTAGTTGATTGTAAGCCTCGACGGTATTTAAGTGAATAGCTTGTTTAAGAATAACACATTTTTTAATGGTTGTCGAAAGCTTATGGAGCGCTGCTTTATCAAGATCAATTTTCGCAATTTCTCTAACCTCTGCGGAATCCAGGAAATTTCTTTCAGACGAAATATAATCCGCAACAAATATTATTTTTTCAAATAATCTCATGTCTTCTCTACCTGTAGTATGATACCAAATAGCATTTAGTATGTCTTCGTCGGTAATGTTAAAATTTTTTTTTATATAAACGCTCCCCGCAGGTCCATGGAGAACTTTGGGAGAAACTTCTTTAAAATCTTCAAAAAAAGCCCCTGACCCTCTTAAAATTTTAAGATGTTTTTTTGTACTCATTTCTTTCGCGATATCATGAAGAAGGCCAGCAATGCATGCTTTTTCTTTATCTTCGCCGTAAATCTCGGCAAGTTCCAACGCCGCACTTGCGACATTTACAGAATGCAAATATCTTTTTTCTGACAGCATTTTTTTTAATTTTTTATGATATAAATCAAAATCATACATTTCATTCATTACTCATCCTCTGTTTTAAATAATGCATCTGCAAATTCTTTAACGTAAAATTCACGTAAATCGTCTATTCTTTCGCCAATTCCTATATATTTAACAGGTACACCAAGTTTCTCTTTTATGGCGAGTATTATGCCTCCTCTGGCAGTCCCGTCGAGCTTAGTCAGAACTATTCCTGTAATATCTAATGATTTTTTAAATTCTACCGCTTGAGCAAGCCCATTCTGACCTGTTGAAGCGTCAAGCACAAGAAGAATTTCTTTGGAAACGCCCGGCAATTCGCGGTCAATAATTCGATTTATTTTTTCAAGCTCACCCATAAGATTTTTTTTGTTGTGAAGCCTTCCAGCAGTATCACATATTATAACATCTATATTTTTAGATTTTGCGGAAGAAATTGCATCGAATACAACTGCCGCGGGGTCAGCACCTTCTGGCTGCTTCACTATAGGGCATCCTGAACGCTCAGCCCAGATTTCAAGCTGTTCTGAAGCGGCAGCTCTGAATGTATCCGCAGCTGCGAGCAAAACTTTTTTATTTTGCTTTTTTAATAAATTTGCAAGCTTTCCAATAGTTGTTGTTTTACCAACTCCGTTAACACCTAAAACAAGCACAATTGATGGATGAGTTTTTATATTTAATTCGTTTTCGCCGCTAAGCATATCTTCAATTACATTTTGCAAAGCTGATTTTATATCTTCCGGCTCTGTCAGCCCTCTTTTTTTAACTTCCAACCTTAATTTTTCGCAAATTATTTTTGAAGTTTCTACTCCCACATCAGTAGAGATTAATAATTCCTCAAGCTCTTCGAAAAGTTCTTCATCTATTTTAGTAAACGATTTAAGAACGCTATCTATTTTACCGGAAATATTTTCGCGAGTTTTTTTAAGACTATTTTTTATGTTTTCAAAAAATCCCACTTTCATTTCACCCACTTCAAAAAAGTTGCGTTACTGTCAATTTGGAAGGTATCTAATATCCCATCAATTTTAATGTTTCTCTGGCAGCTTGCTGTTCTGCGTCTTTTTTGCTGCGTCCCGTGCCAACGCCCATTACATTATTGTTAATTTTCGCTTCAATAGTAAATCTTTTGTTGTGTGCAGGGCCAACCTCATTTATTAGTACGTATTTTATTGTTTCTTCGGGGTTTTTCTGAACAATTTCCTGAAGATCTGTTTTATAATCATGGATATCCGGCTGCACGGGGCTTTCAATAGCAGGGATAATGAATTTAAGTATAAATTTTGAAGCTTCCTCCATTCCAGAATCAAGGTAGATTGCGGCGCAAATTGCTTCAAAAATGTCAGCGAGTATAGAAGGTCTGTTTTTTCCGCCGGAATGAAGTTCACCCCGGCTAAGTTTTACGAATTTGCTGATTTCAAGACCCTGCGAAAACACGCAAAGCTGCTTTTCGCAAACGAGCGATGCTCTGAGCTTTGTAAGGTCACCTTCCGGCAGTTCAGGAAAATTCTTAAAAATATGGTTTGACGTTACAAAACCAAGAACAGAATCGCCAAAAAACTCAAGTCGCTCGTAACTTAAAAGTTTGCCGCCTGATTCGTTTGCATAGGAAGAGTGCGTTAAAGCAATTTTTAATAATTTTTTATCCTTGAACTCATATCCGATTTTTTCCTCAAGTTCATTCATTTGTTTGATTATCACCACTTTCCTCCGTCTTAGTTATTTTATCATTTTTTATTGAATCGATTATTAAATTTACAACATTTCTTTTTACATGTTCACCAGTAAGTCTGATAGCGTTTTTGAACGTTTTGGCATCCGAGCTTCCATGAGCTTTAAATACAGGCTTTGAAATGCCAATCAGCGGCGCTCCTCCGTATTCTTTATAATCCATATGTTTTTTCATCTCATTTATTTCGGGCATTATAAGAGCGGCCGCAATCTTACTTTTAAAATTTTTTGTGAGCACTTCTTTGAACTTCCCAAACAGCTCTTTTGCCATGCCTTCATAAAATTTTAAAATTATATTTCCTGTAAATCCATCGGTTACAACAACGTCTGCGCCATCTGCCGGAATTTCTCGGGCTTCAATATTACCTATGAAATTAATATCGCTCTTCTCTAAAAGTTTAAAAGCTTCATAGCATAGTTCATCACCCTTTTCGACTTCAGTTCCGATATTCACAAGCCCAACTCTAGGATTTTCCACAACCATTACATTTTTCATATAAATTGATCCCATAACCCCAAACTGGCGAAGCATTTCGGGACGGCAATCAACATTTGCGCCGCTGTCAATAAGCATAAAAAAACCTTTACTTTTCGGAACAACCGGAGCAAAAGCGCAGCGTTTAACGCCTCTTATTCTTTTAACAATCAAAGTCGCTCCAACACAGAGCGCACCGCTATTTCCCGCGGAAACAAACGCGTCGCCCTCATCACCAGCCAGCATTCGAAGTCCTTTAGCCATAGAAGAACCGTTTTTGGATTTCATAATTTCCATCGGATCATCTTCCATAGAAATAATATCGGGCGCATGGACAACGCTTATACCCTCGAAAGAAATATTATTTTTAATCCCCACGTCTTTTATTTTTTGCTCATCGCCTACAAGAACAATTTCATATCCAAATTCATCCGCTGCCATTCGGCAGCCTTTAATTATCTCCAGAGGAGCATTATCCCCGCCAAAAGCATCCACTATTATTTTCATGCATCATTCGCCTTTCTTGAAAAATTTGGCACTATTTATTTTAAATTTTTATTCATTATTTTCCGCTTTTTCATAGCCGCAATCTTTATTTGCGCAGTATATTTTTGGTTTTTTTATATTTTTTTTAAAAAGCATTTCGCCGCATTTTGGGCATTTTTCGTTCAACGGTTCATCCCAAGAGACAAAATCGCATTTTGGATAATTACCGCATCCATAAAAAATACGCTTCTTTTTTGTTTTGCGCGCAATAACGTTTCCGCCGCACTTTGGGCATTTTACTCCGGTTTCATTTACAATTTTTTTAACGTTTTTGCATTCTGGATAACCCGAACATGCAATAAATTTGCCGTATCTTCCATGTTTAACAACCATTTTACGCCCGCACTTTTCGCAAACCTCATCTGTCTGATCTTCTTTAAGCTCAATTTTTACGCCTTCCATTTCTTCTTTGGCTTTTTCGAGTGTTTCTGAAAAATCGCCGTAAAAATCTTTAAGTGTCTCAGTCCAGTTGTTTTCACCTTCTTCAATGGAATCGAGATCGCTTTCCATTTGCGCGGTAAACTTAAGATTTACAATTTTCGAAAAGCGCTCTTTCATAAGCTTCGTTACAACCTCGCCAAGTTCAGTAGGCTTTAAAGATTTTCCCTCTCGCACAACATATTCACGGGACACTATTGTTGAAATAATTGAAGCATACGTCGACGGACGACCGATACCATCTTCTTCAAGCGCTTTTATAAGTGAAGCTTCGGTATAGCGCGGCGGAGGTTCGGTAAAATGCTGGTTCGGTTCAATATTTTTAAGTTTTAAGGGCATTTTTTCTTCTAAATCTGGAAGAGCTTTCGCTTTTTCTTGTTCAGTGTCTTTGCCTTCAGTATAAAGCACGGTAAAACCGTCAAAATCGACTGTGTACCCTGACGCTTTGAAAATATAACCCACACCAAGCGCAATTATATCAACCTGAGTCGTACTTTGAATAGACTCCGCCATTTGGCTGGCGGTAAAACGCTCCCAAATTAGTTTATAAAGTTTATATTGATCACTGCTGAGACTCTCTCTAATTTTTTCAGGTGCCATCTCGGGCATGGTCGGACGAATGGCTTCATGGCCGTCCTGTGCATTCGCCTTGGTTTTGAATCTTCTTGGGCTTTCCGAAAGATATTTTTTACCCCATTTTTCCGCAATATATTCGCGTGCACCTGTTATAGCGTCTTCCGAAATTCTGAGCGAATCCGTTCTCATATATGTGATAAGTCCAGTGGCACCCATATTTTTAATATCTATTCCTTCGTAAAGCTCCTGAGCTGCACGCATAGTACGCCTTGCTTGAAACCCAAGCTTTCTTGAAGCTTCCTGTTGGAGAGTTGAGGTTATGAATGGTGGAGCGGGAGATTTTTTTCTCTTACCTTTTTTAATTTTTGAAACTTCATATTTTGCGCTGTCAAGAGAAGCAAGTATCTTGTTTGCCTGAGTTTTGTTTTTTATTTCTATTTTGCCTTTTGCATCTCCATAGAAAGATGCAAAAAAAGCTTTATGTGCACTACCTGGTAAAAATTCTGCGTCAATCGACCAGTATTCCTTCGGGATAAATTTTCTTATCTCTTCTTCCCTGTCAACTATTATGCGTACGGCAACCGATTGAACGCGCCCGCCTGAAAGACCTTTGTGAATTTTTTGAGATAAGAAAGGGCTTAATTTATAGCCAACGAGCCTGTCTAGAATACGCCTTGCTTGCTGAGCGTTTACGAGATTAATATCTACGTTGCGCGGCGATTTAACCCCACCACTAACTCCTGATTTTGTTATTTCGTTAAAAGTTACTCTATTTTTTTTGTTAAGATCTAAATCAAGAATATATGCGAGATGCC
>JAEWWM010000021.1 GCA_023458915.1 Bacillota bacterium | reverse complement strand
TACCGTGGAATGATAGGATAAGCTAGTTATATGTGTTTATTTTAAAAAATGAATAACCCCCCTATAATGTTTTGTCGTAAATAAAATTAGTTAATCATCCGGATTTATTAACTCTGGATGATTTTTTGTCGTTGATTTTTCTCCAAATCGACTGAAGTGCAAAATTTTTTTAAAATTTACTTTTCGTTCAAAGCTCAACACAGAAATATATGCGAAACCCATCCCAAACTCTTCTCACAACTAAATTTAGTTCAAACGAGAAGTTTAATAATAAGCGAGGCACAAGTATAATTAATGCGTTTTGGCAAAATCTAGTAAAATAAGTAAATTTAAAGATTAGATTTTTGTTTTTTAAACCAGGAAGTGAAAATAAATGGGCTTTATAAAGCATTTTATTGATGTTTATGTTAACTCCCCTAAAAAAGTAAATTCTTCAAAACCCCGTAGATTTTTTTCAGCATCGCTCACTGAAAATTTAGAATGTTTTAAAAGAGAGTTTGATGAAAGCATAGACCTTTGCATAAAGCACATAGATGTTTCCGGCGTCAGCACTGCAGTTATTACAATTTCCGGTATGGTAAATAAAGATACGCTTACGCAAAGTGTTGTTGGCCCGATAACTCGAGCTTCAATTAAAGGTGAAACAATTTTAGAAAAGTACGAATATCTTCGCGATCATGTTGTTGTGGCTGTTGATCAAATGCAAACTTCGACCTTTGACCAGGCATTTGAAATGATAATGTCAGGCTTTGCGCTTTTTGCAATGGATGGCTGTGACCGTATGCTTGCTTTAGGGGTGCAGGGTTTTCCGTTTCGAGCAATAGCGGAGCCGTCTACGGAAGTTATTCAAAGAGGCTCTCGCGAAGGGTTTGTTGAGCCCGTTATGGTAAATATAACCTTAATACGAAGGAGGCTTAAAAGCCCAAAATTAAAGTTTGAAATAATTGAGGTGGGGAGCGTAAGCAAAACTACTGTTTGTCTTTGTTACCTCAGAGATAAAGCCTCCCCTGAAGTTTTGAGTAAGTTAAAAGAAAAGCTTGGTAACATTGACCTTGAAATGGTTATGGAATCGGGGTATATCATACCATATTTAGATAGCCAAGGCGATTTTTCGCTTTTTAGTGGAGTTGGAATGACAGAAAGGCCTGATACTGTTTGTGGTAAAATTTCAGAGGGCAGGGTTGCAATGTTAATTGATGGAACGCCGAATGCGCTTATAGTTCCGTATCTTTTTATTGAATATTTTCAGCACCTTGATGATTATTCAATGCACCCTTATTTTGCAACATTCACAAGATGGTTAAAGTATTTGGCGTTTTTTATATCAACACTTCTCCCAGGACTGTATGTAGGTATAAGCACTTTTAATCCAGAGATACTTCCGGGGCCTATTTTTAATAAAATCGCGCTTGCTGTTGGTACAACTCCATTTTCTTTAATGCTCGAGACCATAATGATTCATTTAATTTATGAGATTATGAGGGAGGCAGGGCTCAGAATTCCTAGATCAATTGGGCATGCAGTGAGCATAGTAGGTGCACTTGTGATCGGAGAGACTGCAGTGAGCTCAGGGTTAATCGGCGCGCCTACTCTTATGGTTGTGGCTCTTACCGCTATTTCGTCTTATGTTATACCAAACCTTTATGAACCGGTATCTATTTTAAAATTTGTTTTTATAATTACGGGTGGACTCCTTGGAATATGGGGAATAATGATAATTTTTACTGCTGTTTTAGTAAATATATGTTCCAAAACTACTTACGGAGTGCCATTTACTTCTCCGATTGCTCCCTTTAACATTTTTGCGATGCGCGATGTTCTTGTTAGAGGCGGGTGGAGTTTTTTAGTTAAGAAAGGCGTTCGGGTGCATAATTTACCAGGTTCTGAGGTTAAGAAATAGGCTTCTCCTACCCGAACTGGCAGTAACACAATTTTTAAGGAGGCGTGCAATCTATGGAAAAAAGACCTGCTATATCTGTGGGTCAAATGTTTTCGATGCTTTTTATAAGCCGCATGGTTGTGAGCATGACTTACGGTACGCTTCTTATTGGAGATTCTGATATTTGGGATCACCTTGTCTCCGCTCCAATATCTTTTTTGGTAACTTTTTTGCTGCTTTTCCCAATTTATAAGCTTTTTTCCATGGATAAAAAGATGAATTTAATTGATAATTTGCGTGAATTACTCGGGAAATTCGGATGGATTTTTATGCTTTTGTATATTGCTTATTATTTGATTATAAGTTTTCATACTTTAGCTGTTTTTAATAACTTTATTTTAAGCGCAGTAAATCCGCCCATTTCTTTGCCGCTTTTGTCTGCACTACTTTTGTCTTCGGCGTGCTACGGCGCTTATAAAGGTTTAGAGGCGCTTGCGAGAACATCGAATTTTATTCTTATGGCAACTTTATTTTCGGTTATTTTTTTGGGAATATCATTATTTTCAAGCATAGAGAATATAAATTTCAGACCTTTAATGTACGACGGCACTGAGTCCGCTTTGGAAGGCGCAGTTTATATGCTTTCGCAAAGCTCATGCATACCTGCGCTAGCTGTACTTTTACCAATGGCAAAAGGTAATTACAAATTAGGAATTTTGATCTGGAATTTCGGAGTTTATAGCGTCTTCGCTCTTGTTATTTTCTTAATAATTGGGACGATGGGCGATTTTGCAGCAACTCAGCTTTTCCCGGTTTATACTGCCGCTGGAATCGGTAAATTCGGATCTTTTCAGCACCTGGATTCACTTTATCTTGGCATATGGGTTTCTGGAATATTTTTAAAACTTTCGCTTTTTTTGCTTTTGGCAGGGGAAGGCGTAAAAAAAATTTTCGGTGAAAAAGCCCGAAAAATTTCAATCGTGATTTTCAGTGTTTTAATGGCTATATTCCCATTTTTTTCGGGGAAATTAAACATTTTGCATGAAACATTTATTACTGAATTTTTATTTATTTTTTTGCTGATTATTTCGGTTGTTATTCCGATTTTTTTAATTATTTTGAAAAAAATTAAGAATAAAAAGGGAAGTAGCGCTCAAGTAATACATTAGATTTTTCTTCCGCTTTTATAATGGAAGTAAAATCGGCTAAAACATCACTGAAGTAAATGTATTTATAAAAAGGAGTAGACAGAATTTGAAAATTAAAAATATAATTTTCAGTTTTTTAATAATTCCGTTAGTTTTTTTAAGTGGATGCAGCGAGCGGCAGCAAATTCACCAAAAGTTGATTGTACAAGGAATTGGTGTTGATAAGAACGAAAAAAAATACACTTTAACAGTTCAGGCGCTCGATTTTCAAAATCCCTTAAGCAAAGACGAGCCTAATGTAAAAACCATAGAAATAAAAGGCGTATCACTAGTTGAAGCTTTGGAAAATATTTCGAAACAGACGAATCTTACTCCTGTTTACTCTCAGAATTTAGTATTAATAATCGGCGAGAGTGTTGCGGAAGAAGGGGTAAATAATTTTATGGATTTTTTTGTGCGCCATTTTGAAACTCGCCCGAAAGTTAAAATATGTGTAACTAAAGGTGAAGCTTCTAAACTTTTCAAGTTAAAATTGAATTCAAAACCGCTCAAAGCTAAAAACATTAGCGACTTGATACCAAATGAACTGAATTCAGATATCCTACACTTTGTTTCAAATTTAAAAAATAAAATTTCTGATCCATCAGCGGCGTGGATTGATGTAGAATCCCAAGAAAGTGGGGAAAATGCTTGCATGAAAGGTGCCGCGATATTTTCCGAGGATTCTTTAAAAGGTTTTTTGGAGGGCGATGAAGCATTTGGGTTTATGCTTTTAAAAGGTGTACCTTCTTTTGGTTCATGTATGGTGGAAGTTGATGAGGTGGGGAACGTGACGTGCGCAGTTAATAAAATATCGTCTAAAATAAGTGCAGCTGTGGAAGAAAGTGTGCCTGTGTTTAATATTAACTTAGATGCGGAAGTATCTGCTTTTTCAGTCGACCGAAAATTTGACGCCTCTTTTGATGAAAATCTGCAATTTTTAATAAGGGATAAATTTTCAGAAAAAGTAACTGAATTTTGTGAATCTGTTATAAATAAGCTTATAAGCACAGAAAGCGATGTTTTAAACTTGGGCAAAATTTTAAAAAATTTCAGTCCGGGGTATTTTAAAACGCTGAATAAAAAGTGGCAGAAATATTTGAAAGAATGTAGATATAAAATTGACAAAAAAGTAACAGTTACAGTCATTGGTAAAGAACCAATGTGAGTTTGTAAATATTTACTATAAATTTGATAATGATTTGACATTTTTTATGAATTACGCTAACATTTAAATTAAAAAATTTGAATATAACTTTTTAAGGAGTGACAAACTATGTTAAAAGAGCAGCTTCAGGAATTCTTTTCAAGCGAGGAACTTTCCACAGAACTTTTAGAGTGTCAAACTGCAGAAGAAGCGAAAAATCTTCTATATGAAAACGGAGTTGATATAACCGACGAAGAGATGGACGTTCTTAGAGAATATCTCAGTAAATTCGTGGAAAACGATGGCCAGCTTTCTGAAGAAGATCTGGAGCAAGTAAGTGGGGGGTGGTCTGTGGCTGGTATAGTTTCCGCTCCGGCGCGAGTGGCTTTTGAAACCTTAACGGCAGTTTTTTTGGCTCCGGCAGAAGGAATTACAACTGCTGTTGTAGGTTTTCGCAACAAAATGAGGGAACTTACAAACAGCGGAAATACCAAGAAGGAAGCCTCGCCGCAAGCTCAGACACCAGCTGCACGATCTATGCCACACTTAATATTGCCGGGGACAGTGCCAGTAGCAATGCCGCCGGTGGCGAGCTGGATAGATAAATAAAAGATATTTTTATATATGATAAACTTTAAACCTTTCACCTCTGAGTGGTGGAGGATTTAAAGCCTGTTTTTTAAGTATTTTTTGTGAAATACTCTGCATTTAAAAATTGCTAACGTATTGCGGCTTCAACAGCCTCGCGTATATTTTTAGCACCGATAATTTCTATATTATGTTTTTTTATGTTGCTGAGAGTTTTGAGATTGTAATAAGGAACAATGCATTTTTTAAAGCCAAGTCTTTCCGCTTCGCGAATGCGCATTTCGGAGTTTGGTACGGCGCGGATTTCCCCTGCAAGCCCGATTTCGCCAAATGCTATCAAATCATCGCTAACTATCATATCTTTAAGGCTCGAAACCAAAGCTATCGCTACCGAAAGGTCTGCAGCGCGTTCTTCAAGCTTTAATCCTCCGACTATGTTTATATATGCATCCATTGAAGAAAAAAAGTACCCCGCTCGCTTTTCAAGAACCGCTAAAATAAGTGACATACGGTTGTAGTCAAATCCTGTTGCCATTCTTCGCGGGTTACCAAATCCTGTTGGTGTTACAAGCCCTTGAATTTCCGTGAGTATTGGGCGAGAACCTTCCATAACGCACGCAACACATGTTCCCGAAACTCCATGCGGTTTGCCCGCTAAAAGCATTGCCGAAGGGTTTTCAACTTCTCGGAGTCCTGTATTATCCATGCGAAAAACACCGATTTCATTCGTCGAGCCGTGCCTGTTTTTAACGGCTCTTAGAATTCTGAATGAAGTTTGGTTGTCGCCTTCAAAATATAGAACTGCGTCAACCATATGTTCAAGGACTTTTGGCCCCGCGATGGCACCGTCTTTATTAACATGTCCAATCATTATCACAGTTACATCAAGTGATTTTGAAAGTTTTAAAAACAAATTCGCGCACTCTTTAACTTGTGAAACACTGCCGGGGAATGAAGATGAATCCGGATTATTCATAGTTTGAATAGAATCGACTATTGCAACATCTGGATGAGTAAATTCTATTTCTGCGGCAATTAAATTTACGTTTGTTTCCGTCATAATAAAAAGGTTATCATTTTGCACGCCAAGCCTAGAAGCTCTCATTTTAATCTGGCGTTTTGACTCTTCACCGGAAACGTATAAAATTTTTAAACTTTTGTCTAGATAATTGCATATCTGAAGAAGTAAGGTTGACTTGCCAATTCCCGGCGTGCCGCCAAGAAGTGAAAGTGACCCTTTAACAATACCGCCGCCAAAAACACGGTCAAGTTCTTTAAGACCTGTACGGTATCTGGTTTCTTCGTTTATGTCAATACTGTCCACAGAAACCTGGCTTATATTTGAGCTGCTGAATTTTACGGGTGAAGATTTACCTTTCGGGGCGCTTTCTCTTATCTCCTCCACCATGGTGTTTCCTTGGCCGCAGGAAGGGCAAATACCATTCCATTTCGCTGATTCAAACCCGCATTCACAGCATACGAACACACTTTTTAGTTTTTTCATTTTGTTTTCCTTAATTTTTTATAATTAGCCGTTCTTTTGTCAGATAAAAATTATATTCTTTGGCATTGCTAAAATTATATTTCTCTGACTAAGTAAAATCAAGATTTATTAAGGAAATGGTTCATAATTCCGCAGTAAACGCAAAAGGCAAGTTTGCTTTGGTAATCGTTATTCACAAGTTTCCCGGCTTCTTCGGGATTCGATAAAAACCCGCACTCAACCACAATCGCCGGTATTTCGGCTTTATGAAGAAGGAAAACATTTTTACCCGCAGGCTTAATTTCACGGGTATTATCCGGTTGAATCAATTTTACAACAGAATCTTTAATTCCGTTTGCAAGCGTCTGACTTTCTGTGTTGTTTGGGGAATAGAATATCTGTGTGCCAAAATATTTTGAATCCGGGAATTTGTTTTGGTGTATGCTAACAAATATTGTGTTATCGCCTGAATTTTTGCTTATTATATCTGCTCTGTTGTGAAGGTCTGAACGTTTTTTCTCCCTAAGGCTCTGTGCGGTGTCGTCGTAAATTGCCTCATCTTTGTCGCGTGTCATCACAACATTATAGCCCGATGTTTCCAAAAGATCGCGAAGCTTTAAAGCAATTGCAAGATTTATGTCTTTTTCTATTACACCATCAACGCCAACTGCACCGCCGTCTTCACCGCCGTGGCCAGCATCTAACACAATAGTTTTTAAATTCTTCTGATCTCTGTTTTTAATTTGTTCATTAATTTTGCCATATGCAACAAAAATAAGAGTGCAGAACATGATAGCGCTAAGAATAGCCGCTCCGTAAAAAAGCACATTTTTTTTAATGTGTTCGGGCATTTTCATTTTAATTACTTTCAAAAAATCCACTCCTTGAAAATGAGGATAATTACCTGGTAGTAATAATTTAAAATAAATTTTGTGTTTCTTCTCTGCTGTATGCAGAGAAGAAACAAAGACTCATCTATATAATCCCTTAAAAATAATCTATGCACAATTTGAAAATCTTAAAACCTTTAAATAAAATAGTGAAAAATTCCTTTTAAGAAAATTTCACCGTTTAAAAATTGATAAAGTGTGATATTATATAATTTAAAATATTTTATTTAAATCGAGGCAGAGCATGAATAGTAGTTATGATAAAAATATAGCAAAGCGCAAACAATTCAATCTCCCGTCTTATACGATCTCTGAAGAAATAATGAATGCTATTACTCACGGCTTAGGTGTTATTTTTTCTGTAATTGCCATAATTTTGCTTTTAATTAAATATTCGCACAATTTTGAAAACATACTTTGTATATCAGTATATAGTGTGACTCTTTTAATACTTTATGCCGTGTCTACCCTTTATCACTCCCTATTAGCAGGAAAAGCAAAAGCTATTTTCAGAAAACTTGACCACTGCTCTATATTTATGTTAATTGCAGGAACGTATACTCCTCTTTGCATATTGTACATAAAAGAATTTATAGCTTTAATAGTATTAGCAGGTGTATGGATAGCGGCAATAGTTGGGATAGTTTTAAATGCAATTGATGTAAATAAATTTTCAAAATTTTCACTTGCATGCTACTTAATTATGGGGTGGAGTACTCTGCTTATCGCAAAACCTATGATGCGAAATTTAACAGTCCATCAACTTACTTTGTTATTTATGGGTGGATTTTTTTACACCGCAGGCGCAGTTCTTTATGTAGTTGGCAAAAAAACACGCTATATCCATTCAATATGGCATCTTTTCGTTCTTGCCGGGAGTATTTGCCATTTTATGATACTTTATTAAATGCATTAGGTGAGATTTATTAATATTAAATAAATCTCTTGAATTTATTTTTATTTATAGTATAATTATTACAAATAATTATATGTTAGGAGAAAAACATGAACGAAAAATTTTTAGAACTCGCTGAAAAAATATTTGAAA
>JAEWWM010000020.1 GCA_023458915.1 Bacillota bacterium | reverse complement strand
GATTTTAGAAGCTATGAAAAAACGTTTGATCTTATCACGCAGGTAGTGGGGAGGTCAGGGCGCGATAAATTCCCTGGAAAAGCTATAATTCAAACGTTTACACCTGAAAATGAAGTTCTAAAGTTTGCTGCTGCGCAGAACTATGAGACTTTTTTTGAAAATGAAATAAAAATCCGAAAAGCCATGCTGTATCCACCATTTGCAGACATATGCATTGTAGGATTTAGCGGAGAGAAAGAGAATAGAATTTTAGATTCAAGCACGAAATTTTTCGAAAACATAAAAAAAGAAGCTGCCGAAAATCATAAAAAAATGCCACTTAGAATTTTTGCTCCTATTCCTGCGAATGTAAAAAAAGTTGCAGGGAAATATAGATATAGAATTGTTATAAAATGCAAGAACAATAGTGAGTTTAGAACTATGATGTCTGAAATGCTTACAAAATTTTCGAAAGAACCGTATGCCAGAAATATACATATTTTTGTGGATATTAATCCTGATACGATTTTATAAAATTTAAAATTATTAATGCAGCATTTTTGGAAGATTGAGTTATAAATGCCTGAAAATCACTTGCTGAATTTAAATTTGTGCTGTCTGAGATGGATTTTATTACTGAAAAATCGGTTTTGTTTAAATAACACACATGACCAATGCTTCCCGATTCCATGTCACACGCAACCCCGCCAAATTCATTTTTGAGCTCATAGAGTTTTTGCGGCGAAATTAAAAATTGGTCGCCTGTCAAAATAGTCCCTGTGTACAAATTTAAATCCGTGAGATTTTGAGAAGAGCGCAGCATTTTATCTGTAATCCATTTTGTGCATTCAAATTCAACAGTTTCAAGCCCGCTGATTTCCCCTTTTTTTCTGCCGGGAAACGCTGTAACATCAAAATCATGCTGTATAACTCCGCTTGCGATAATAATATCGCCGATTTTTACATTTTCTTCAATACTTCCCGCTACTCCCACATTAATTACAAAATCAGGTTTGTATCTGAGTATTAAAGTTTGGGTACATATGGCTGCGTGAACTTTCCCAACACCACTAAGAACCGCTACGCACTTTACTCCATTCAAAGTTCCGACCGTAAACTCAAAATGATTTACGCGTTCTTTCACAATATTTTTCATAAGAGCAAGAATTTCGCTTATTTCTTGGATTTCAGCGCAGATGATACCAATCATTTAATTCTCCAAAATATATAGTTATAAAATTTGTGTAAGTAATTTTTTATTTTTTCTCCCGCTTACGGTGGAGAGGAACTCAAAGTTTACCCCAAATTTTTAATGTTTGTAAAATGTCCGTGAATTTATTTCTTCATAATTCACATAATAATTTTAACATTTTAAGTTAAGTATAGTCTATCTATATTTTAAACGAGGAGATATTTGTTATGGATTATTTAAAAGCTTTTGTGGTAGGCGGAATAATATGCGCCCTGGCTCAGATACTTATCGATAAAACAAAAATTACCCCGGCACGAATTTTGGTTTTGCTGGTAGTTTTGGGTGTAGGGCTGACGGCAGTTGGAGCATATGAGCCGCTTGTTAAATTTGCAGGAGCCGGAGCGACTGTACCACTTTGCGGATTTGGATACCTTATGGCAAAGGGAGTTGTTGAAGCAATTCAAAAACAAGGCTTTTTGGGGATTATCACCGGCGGGCTTATTGCAGGCGCCGCGGGCATTTCAGCAGCAGTTTTCTGCGGATATGTAGCTGCCCTTTGCACCCGCTCGAAAGATAAAGCTTAGAGTAAACAACCCTCGGAGCAAGCTCCGAGGGTTGTTTACTTAATTGAAAACTACTTACATTACGATTCTTTCTTTACAATAAATATTATTTTTTCATTCGTGAATGCATTTACTTCATACTCTGCGGTAATGTTTTTGGCGTTTTTTGGAACTTCAAAATAAACATATCCTGTTGTGTTTTTACCTGCTGATAAATCAGCACTTAAACCATTATCAAAATATTTTTGCTCAATCGATGCATCATCTGCGTAACCTTTAAAACTAAAATAAGAAATATTTTTGTCGACTGTACTGACGTTTTCAGCTTTAAATTTTAATGCAATGTATTTATTTCCACTACTGGGAGTTAAATATTTTTCAGCGTGGTCTTCGACAGATATATATGTAATTTTCAATCCATTTGTTTCTACACTTTCGCCCACAGCGTATGATTTTTGGGTTTGTGAAGAGGCATTATTACTTGAAGTGCTATTAGTATTTGTTGATGAACTTTCCGTATTGCTGGTTTGTGAGGAAGTGCTACCACCTGAAACGCTTTTATATAATGCGTTGTTCATAACTGATGCAAAAATTATAGCGAGCACGCCGAGTAATACACTAATTATCGGCAAAGCAATTGAGCTGACTTTTTTCCTAAGCACATTTATAAATGACCATATGCCTAAACAAATTCCCACAATTGCGATAACAATCGAAAGAATATTTAAAATCGGAATCCAACATCCGGCAAAGGCAACAATGGATGAAACTAAAGAAATTATGCCGAGGGTATTTTTTGCTTTAGATTTTTCTGATACTTGACTCTGAGTTTGATTTTCCATAAGCGGCACCTCCAAAAAATAATAAAATTTGTAAATACTTCACTTATTTTTGTATAAAATATATGTATTTTTTATAAGTATATCACAAAAATTCGGCTTGTCAATTAAACCTATCTTCTACCTCTTACCGCATATGCAAAATATGCAAATTTCCGGTTTAAGCCGAATTTAATTACGAGAGGGGCTTGGAGTGGGTTTTGCCTATACTTTCTATGCTATCTAAATTTTGAATACAAATCTTTTATTAAAATTGAAGCTATAGGCCCTGCGGATTTTATTCCAAAATCGCCATTTTCAACTATTATTACAAATGCTACCGGGAAAGTTTTGTCATATGAAAACCCAACCATCCAGCCATGTGGAAGCTTGCCTTCGCCTATTTCCGCAGTGCCTGTTTTTGCACACATTGGGACACCTGAAAAAAGTGAGTCGCCATACTGATTTTTCATGGTAAAACGCATTATTTCTTTGATTTTATCAGCCGTGGCAGCGTTCATTAGTTTTTGGTTTACGGTTTTTATAGGGCTTATATCCGAAGAAGATGAATTTGAAGATATGGATTTAATCATATAAGGTTCTGCCGGCACGCCTTGATTTGCGATAGCGCTTATAATTTTCAGCATATGCATTGGATTTACCTTATCTTTATACTGCCCTATGGCGGACCAACCAAGGTCAGCTTTGGAAGCGTTTTTTACTTCATATTCGCTTTGTGCGGTTTGCATACCTTCAAAATGTTGCGGTTTGTTAAACCCGAATTCTTCCATTTTGCTTTTCATCTTTTCCTTACCAAGTTCTATGCCTATGTCACAAAACACTATATCACAAGATTTCGAAAGAGCGTTTTTCAGGTCTATCTTACCGTGGTTTTTCATGCAAACTACTTTTTCGCCGTCAATAATTTCTGTTTTATTGCAGGTAAATGTCCTTTTTTCTAAATCATCTATAAGGTCAAGTCCTGCGGCTAAAGTTAAAATTTTAAATATTGATCCGGGAGTAAAAGAGGAAGAAAGTGCTCTGTTTAAGTAAACACC
>JAEWWM010000019.1 GCA_023458915.1 Bacillota bacterium | reverse complement strand
GTCCAAAAACCTTTAGACATAATTAAATTTATAAAAAAACACTTCTTGCACAATCAGGAAGTGTTTTTTTGCTACTTACTTTTTATTATTAAGTGCATACTTGTTTTTAGTTGCGAATCCCCCGCGTATATGCCGCTGTGCTTTGTTTATTTCTAAAATTTTTTTGACATCTTTATATAAAGATATATTTATATATTTCAATCTTTCAGAAACATCTTTATGTACTGTGCTTTTACTTATTCCGAATTTGCGGGCTGCTTTTCTAACTGTAGCTTTGTTTTCGGCTATATATTCACCGAGCTTTAATGCCCGTTCCTCAAGTGCTTCTTTCACATATTAACCCCCAGACAATATTCATTCTTTACGAATTTATATGTCTGAGAGCTTGAAGATATGATAAAGACGCTGTAGCTCAATGCGTCAAACAAAAAATTTTATACTCAAAAAATCTTTTTGCTATCCTTTCGATCTTTTCAAAAAGGATTTAGTGGCTTTGAGTAGATTTTGAAATTCCAAAGTTCTGTAGAAAATTATCACATTTAAAATATTTGGAATTATTAAACACACAAAGCTGTTAAAGATTATTTGTGCTATAAGGTACGCATAATTTTTCGAAATATGCAAAGTACCTACGAGCCCGCTTGAAATAAAATCAACTGCGCCGCCGTGACTCAGTGCCCAAGCGCATATAGTATAAGTTATATAAGCGTACACAGCTGTAAGTAAGGTATAGAGAGCATATTTCAAGTGATAAGTTTTAACAGGTTTTTTGAAAATTTCATTATAAATAATATATGACTGTACCCAATAAGAAATCGATATAATACCAATAATGTTCCCAATCATAACCCCGGCAATTCCTAAATATCTAACAAGCACTATAGATAAAATTACTGTGATTACAGCCCCTAAAACAGCCATATATTTATCCGGGTCGTATATCCCTGCGCCAACTTTTGCCATGCCAACTGATTGCTTCATGCCCCACACATACAGGTAACCACCTATCGCTACAGTTGTCCATATGCCAAAAGCTGACCCCTGGCCTGTCCACAAATCCGCGAACGGGGTAATTATACATATAAAAGCGCTTACAATAAATGAATAAAGCAAAAAATTAAGAAAATAAAGCACATTAAAATTATTGTAAACTTTTGTGCGGCTTTCTGTATTTAAAAGATTGCCAAAACTCGCCAAAATTCCGTTAAAAACCTCATTACTTACAGTTGTAAGCGCTGTAACAATGAGCATATAATTGGAATAAATTCCGGTTTCTCTAAGACTTACAAAATATACTGCTATAAGGCCTGATGCCGTAGTAGCGCCAAGTCCTGCAATTTTGTGAAATAGCAGTGCTTTTATATTTTTGAAAAGATCTTTCTTTTCTATTTCCGGCATGTGATTTTTTGTTTTTAAGTTTATAAAGCTGTACCTTTTATTAAATCTATAAGAAATTATCATGTTTTCCGCTAGTTTAAAAATTATTTTACAAATAAGATAAGCTTCGAAAGAAGCCCAAATTTTTAAAACTGCTATTTGAGATACAAAAAGAAAGACCTGCACAAAAGTATGAATAGTGTTATTAACGTAGTTTTTTTGGTCCGCAATTAACATCGTGCGCTTGTGCGAATGAAGATAAGATGCCACGACATCAAAAACATAAAGAATGAAAATTTGTGCGAGCCATAATTTGGAGAAATCACCTTTTATGGGCATTACTACAAAATATGCCGAAATTACCCCAAGCCCTGCAACAGCTGCGGCAGTAATAATACAGCATTTTCGTAAAAAGCAAAGAATTACAGCAACCTGATCCCAATTTTTCTCAGATATTGGCTTATAAAGCTTATAAACAATTCCGACCCCAAGTCCGAGTTCTACAATCGCGAGAGCGGAAACCACATTTAAAAAAGTCCCCTCAATACCTACCATTTCGAGGCCTAAGATGCTTACAAAAAGCTGCCGGGTTACGAATGAACCTATCAAAATTATTCCATAAGATAGGAAGCTTACAGCTATATTTATGAGGGAGTTTTTAGTTCTCATATAATTTACCTTTCTGAAGTGGAGTTGCAGTTTTTTCTTGCAGTATTACCAAACTAAAACTCAAAAAACTCCAAAAAACAAATGAGCACAGAGTGTTTACAAACAAAATCTCGGATTCAAACAAGCCATAAATTATCACAAACATAATCGCAGCGTTGCAACTATGGAAAATATTGTCATTATTATACAGATTTTTTTGAACGTAATATTTAAAAATTTTAAATATATTTTTTAAATAAAAAATACCAATAGTGATAAAACCCAATACCCCAGTGCAAAGCAGAGTATCAAAATAGGCATTATGAATCCTGGAATATTTCCGCATGGCGATGATCTCAAACGGGAAAAATGTTTTGGCATAATTTAAAACATTAGCCGGGGACACGCCAAAAAGCCAGTTACTTTTAAAAATTTTCCATGAATTTCCCCAAATGCCAAATCTTAAATTAGAAATATCGCCATTGTCGACAAAGTCCATTCGCATAACCTGAATCTTCATGCCTTGAATTTTATTTAAAATGGTACTGCTATTACCCATACTGCGCACGAATAGTTTTTCCGTAAACGGCGGTATATACGAAAAAACATTACGAATTTCTAAATCTATAAAGTAAATAAATGAACAAAAAATAATCACTGCACATAGGCACATGGTTATTTTATAAATTTTTTTAAAAGTTAACGAACTGATGTTGAGAAATGATAAAATAAAAAAATCAAAAAGTTTATTTTTCTCTAAAAAAATGTAGAGAGAAAAACCACAGGTAATTAGTGCGGCAAATAAAGTTCCTCTAGAATTAGCAAGCGAAATATAAATAGACTGAATTATAATATTTGTAATGTGTAGTTTATTTTTAAAAAGTCTTTTTTTATTTTCAAATAAACGAAAAAACGAAAAAATAATTGTTAAAAACGCGACAGAAGATCCTCGGTTCGGATTTGTGAAAACTCCAAATAATCGTGCTTCCAGGTATCCTAATCTAAATACCTCATGACTTCTACCCGGAATAAAATCTTCATAATTAATGCCTGAAATAAAAATCAAAATCGATAGTAAAGATAGTGCCAGCCAAAAGCATATCAAAATGTTTTGTATGGTTATTATTAATTTTTTTCTCTCTTCAAGGCTGTAATTTTTAGGACTTATAAAAATAACGCAAAATGCTATCAAAGTCCAGATGAAAGATTTTAAATTCCCAAGTATGCCGTACGTACAATTTAAAAAAGAAGAAACCAAAAATACGGTTAAAAATAAAAAAAGCCATTTATTTTGTTTTAAGTTAAAATCAATATCATTTAAAAGTACGCCAAATGATAAAATTATTACTCCACATAAGGCTAGTCCTGAAAATAAAATTTCGTCAATTTTTAAAGGAGCAAGCGAATACACTCCAAAATAGCGGCATGCCAGCAAAAAAACCATGACTAATAAATATATTTCTCGGAATTTTTTATAAGAAAAATTTTTTGCTTTCAAAATATCTTCCACTTATTATTCCCTCTTTTTTTAGACGTCAGAAATTAAACTTTCCCACTTTTTTAAAATCTTTTTTTTGCTAAATTTTTCAAGGTTTTCTTTCGAATTTTTTGAAAAACTTTCTCTTAGTGTAGCATTTTCTATAAGTTCACATATTTTAGCTGTCATTAAATTAGTATCATAACACGGAATTAAAAATCCGTCTATTCCGTCCGTAATAATTTCAGAAGGACCGGCATTGCAGTTAAAACTCACAAGCGGTAGCCCATTTGCTTTTGCTTCCATTAAAACAAGTGATAGACCTTCTCTATATGAAGTCAGCACAAAAATTCCCGCTTCGCGGTATTTATCGTACATAGTATCTGTAAAACCTCTAAAAACAACATTTTTTTCATAGCCGCTCTTTATAATTTCATTTTTCACATCATCCATTTCAGGGCCGTCGCCGAAAACATGCCACTTCCAATCTTGATGCTTATAAAAAATGCGCTCCGCAATTTCGGGAATCATGTTAAACCCCTTTTCTTTTGTGAACCGCCCGGAAGACATGATAATCTTAGAGCTGAGATCATAAGGCTCAACACTTTCCAAAACTTCCTCATCTATCCAGTTGTATATAACTTCAATTTTGTTCGGTTTGACTTTAAAATACTTCTGATAATCTTTTGCATTTTGTTTCGTTAAAACTACGATTTTATCACTTATAACCTTACCTATAAAACGAAAAGCAGTTGCTTTTTTATGCTCTAGCTGATTAGAAAGAGTACCGTGATCGGCAAAAATAATTTTACACTTAATAAACGGCTTTATCATCATAACAATTGGAGGGATTGTGAAATCCGCGATGTAAATAATATCAATATTATTTTTAATTATATAATCTTTAAGTTTTTTGAATGCGGCAAATATAATTTTTCTGAACCTGAAATTAAAATTTACACTTACGATAAATTTTTTTATCCTTTCATCAAGGCGAAAAAAGAAATCATTACCCTGCGAATTACATACAGTCACCATGTGTATCTCATACTTTTCTTCATTTTCACAAAGCGAATTTGCAAGAGACGTGATAACCCGACCAAGTCCTCCACATTTTGTTAAATCGTACCCTATAAAACATATTCTTTTCATTTTTAACTCCTTTTACAATTTACAGATCCCATTTAAAAACTGTTTTAAACGTTGTACTAAGGTCAGTTTTAAAAACTCGGTGAATATCAGAAATGCTGCTGATTTTTTCGTCTTCGTAAATAATCCTGCTGATTCTTTTTTGAAATTCGCGCATTTCTAAAAGTTTTACAGCTTCTTCAAAATCAAATCTGCCTGATCTACTAGAACCAACTAAAGTAAGCCCCTTTTCGAGTATATCTCTTGTATTTATAGCAATTTTATTTTCGCTAACTCCCATTAAAACTGCGGTGCCTTGAGGATTTAGATATTTTATAATGTCATCAATTGCGTAAAAACTGCCTTCGCCGCCTGCGCACTCAAATGCATGGTCAATGTTAAAATTTTGCGGAATATCGTCAGATAGGTATGCGTTATCAACAAACAAAAACTGCGATAATTTATTAATATCTCGCCCTACAACTGTAATTTTTGTTTCGGGTAAGATTTGCTTTAAAATACATGAAATAACGTACGCAAGGCTACCATCGCCCCAAATCCCGATATGTTTTTTAATTTTATGAGCGGTTCTTTCAAGTCTGCTTGCTGCATGAACTCCAACACTTACAAATTCGCAAATTACTGCAATTTTTTCAGGGATGTTTTCAAATGGAACTATTCGGTCAGCCGGGAGATTCACAAATTCCCGCATAAAGCCGTCGCAGCCGCTTGAGAGAAATTTAGAGCCTCTTTCGTAATTTTCGTATATTTCAGGAATTTTTACAGGCGCAGGGACATTTGGGATAAGAACCACTTTTTGACCACGAGGATAAATGTTATTCGGGTCGTAAACGACTTCTCCGCAACATTCATGAATAAGCGCCATAGGTAGTTTGCTTTTTAATTTTTTTATGTCCCGATTTCCTAAATAGTAACGTTGATCTGCATTGCAAAGTGCCATGTATGTGGGTTTAATTATCATATCTTTGCCAAAACCCATATCCTCGTATTTAACTGAAAAAACATTAGGGCTTACAAGCTGATAAATATAATTAATCACTCATATTGCCCCCTAAAATAGCCTCAGCAATTTTGTAGTCGCTAACGGTTGTGATTTTTATGTTAAAAGTATCGCCAGCCACAAGCTTTACAGGTTTATTCCTAACAACAAATATTTTGCAAGCGTCAGTTAATAATTCTTTTTCTTCGGATT
>JAEWWM010000018.1 GCA_023458915.1 Bacillota bacterium | reverse complement strand
TGGCATAACCATAAGGTTCTATAACCATACATCCACGTACGCCGGAGTAGTCCATAAGCTCAGCTTTTTTAACTATATCTGTATACCACCTGGCAAAATCTTCATCCATGGAAGTTATTTCTTCAACCATTTTTTTGTCTTTACCCATAATAAAACTCGCTTTCACTGTTTTGTTCATTTAATACATTATATATGAAATCACTTGTATTTCAAACTATTCATAAGGGAAAACCGGGATTACCACAAAATGTTTATGGAAAATTAGATTTTAAAAATCGGAAATTTTAAGTTAAATGTGATATAACAAGATGATTTGAAAGAATTAAAAAATTTAAACGAATCTGAGTTAAATTCAGTTGCCGGTGGAACAAATGGCTTTAGAAACAAAGCTATTGCATCAGCGCTTAGTTTTTTAACTATGGCTCAAGGTGGTGCTGGAATAGCATCTGCAAAAGGTTCGAATGAAGCCCGAACCGCTGTTACACAGACTTCAACAGCAAGTAAACAAGTTCAAAGTTTAAAAACAGCAAGGTTATCCGCAAGGCAAATAGCCGGAATAACTGCTGGGGCAGTAGGCACAGTTTTTATTGGTACTATTGGAGGACTTATTTTAGATAAAGATATACAGCAATTAATAGTTCACATTAAGTTATCAAAATTGCCATTCGAAAAAGTGTTAGAACATCTGCCGAATAACTGGCAATTCGGTAAAAGCGAGAATAAGCATGTAAAAAGAATAGAAAATCATTTATTAGGCTGTTGTGTGGGTAAAAAACTTGAGGAATTTATAATTGCCTGGGAAAATGCTCTCAAATATATCGCTGTTAATGATAAAATAGTTTTCGATAAAGGTGCTGTTATCAATGTCGTCGAAAAAACCGTTGGAAATTCTGTCTGGAAAATTTTATCACCGTACGCTAGCAACTGGGGGAATTTAAGGGAGAGTTTATGGGGGGGAACAGCAATAACAACTTTAATAATGCTATTGTTACTGCTCTAAAGAAGAATGAAGAGGAGACAATCACAATTAAAAATGGAAATGAAGAAAAAATAATACTTGTTGGAGATAAAGAATATTTTAAAAATCTAATTAAAGTTGCAGATGAGCAGATTAGGATATTAAATGATCTAGCAAATAAATATTAAAAGGGGATTAATCTGTTCCTTATTAATACTATTGAAGTGTAGCGTAGTGATAATTTAAAATAGATTTTGTGCTTCTTCTTTAGCCGCTAACGGAGGAGAAGCAAAAACTCATCCATGCAAATTTCACATTTTCGGCGCAAATGAAGTGCTAAAAATTATTTATAAAGAATAAAATCAAAAACGAGATAAAATGAGAAAAATGTATCTAAAAGCAAGAAAAATAGAGATGATTTGCTTTAAAATTAAATTTTTCTTGACGCAACCGCCATTAAAATGGTATTATTTAAAAGTTGAATTTTAATATTAAATATAAATAGGAGGAATAAGATGTCTACATACATGCCAAAAAGCGGCGAAGTAGAACGCAAATGGTATATTATAGATGCATCGGGCAAACCGCTCGGAAGAGTCGCTGTTCAGGCTGCGAACTTGCTCCGCGGGAAAAATAAGCCGATTTTTGCCCCGCATGTTGATTGCGGTGACCATGTAATTATCATTAACTGTGCACAAGCTGTTCTTACAGGAAAAAAACTTATTCAAAAAGTTTATTATCGTCATACAGGATACGTGGGAAATCTTAAAAGTACAAAATGCAGTGATCTCATGAAAACTCACCCCGAGAAAGTTATGCATATGGCGGTCAAAGGTATGCTTCAGAACAATTCACTTGGTAGAAAGCAAATTGTGAGACTTAAAGTCGTTGCTGGTTCGCAGCATAAACACGAAGCTCAAAAACCTGAAATATGGGAAAATGTGGGAGGGACTAAATAATGTACGATAAAACTCCTTATTTTTATGGAACAGGCAGAAGAAAAAATTCCGTGGCAAGGGTAAGGCTTTATAAAGGTACCGGAAAGATTGAAATCAATGGCAGAGATATAGATGATTATTTTGGTTTAGAAACACTTAAGTTAATTGTTCGTCAGCCTCTGATACTTACAGAAAACGAAGGTAAATTTGATATAATTTGTAACGTTACGGGCGGTGGAGTTTCCGGTCAGGCGGGAGCCATACGGCACGGTGTAGCCCGTGCACTTTTAGAGTTTGACGCCGAAAAACTAAAACTCAGCCTTAAAAAAGCAGGCTTCTTAACTCGCGACCCGAGGATGGCAGAGCGCAAAAAGTACGGCCTTAAAAAAGCGAGAAAAGCTCCGCAATTTTCAAAAAGATAATCTGCTGGCAATTTGTTTGCTATTTTATGTTGCCTGAGAGTGCATTTTTAAATATATATTTTATAATAGTAAAGCATAAACTTTATATAACCTTATTTTATAAAGAGGTGACTAAATGAGGATAGCGTCCCGCGATGCTAATCTCACAAATTATGAATGATTATGTAATACTTACTGAATCAACTTCGGATTTACCGCCGGAAATTATAAAGGAAATTCAAATTGATTTTTTGCCACTGAAGTTTATGATAGGCGGCAAAACTTATGCCGATGGAGAAATGAATAGCATAGAGTTTTTTGATAAGCTTAAAAGTGGTGCATTGCCGACTACTTCTCAGATTAATCCCGAAGAGTTTGAAGAGTTTTTTTCTAAATATTTAGATGAAGGTAAAGATATACTTTACATATCATTTTCTTCAGCTTTAAGTGGTACTTGTAATTCTGCACACGTAGCAGCAAAGGAATTGTCGAAGAAATATCCGGATAATAAAATAGTAGTTGTCGATTCGCTTTCCGCCTCGCTTGGAGAAGGGCTTTTAATCTATCTTCTTGCCGAAAAAAAACAAAATGGTGAAAGCTTGGAAGATCTTGCAAAATGGGCGGAAGAAAACAAGAAAAAAGTTTGTCACTGGTTTATTGTAGAAGATCTTGGCCATATTCAGCGTGGCGGAAGAATTTCGAAAACGGCTGCTTTTTTAGGAAGCATATTGCAAATCAAACCTGTGCTTCATGTAGACGATGAAGGTAAACTCAGCATAGTTGAAAAGGTAAGAGGCCGCCAAAAAGCCATAGATTATATGATTGATAAAATGGAAAAGACAGGCGTAAATTTAAGTGAGCAAGTGATTGCAATAAGCCACGGAGACTGCGAGGAAGATGCAAAAAATATTGCTGAAAAAATAAAAGCTAGGTTTAATGTAAAAAAAGTTATAATTAACTATATTGGCTCAGTTATAGGTTCTCACGCAGGAGCCGGAACTCTGGCACTATTTTTTCTCGGGAATCAGAGATAAAACTAAAAATTTAAAAAATAAAAAGGAGGAAATTTTATGCCAAATATAAAATCAGCGAAAAAAAGAGTAAAAGTAATAAAAACCAAAACGGAAAGAAATAAGGCTTTTAAATCTGCGCTTAAAACCGCTGTTAAGACCGCGGTAAACGAAAAAGGGGAAGCAGTAAAAGCCGCTCTTAAAAAACTAGACCAAGCTGTTTCAAAAGGCGTGCTCCATAAAAACACAGCCGCAAGAAAAAAAGTTGCAATTGTGCGTAAAGCGCAAGGGTAATTAGTAGTTATTTTCAAGTGAACAGCATGATAGTAGAACTGTATTTTTATTTGTAATAAAAAGCCCACCTATTAATTTTAATAGGTGGGCTCATAATTTATAAAGCTTATAATGTGGTGCGTAGCAGTATTGTTTTTATTTTATTTTGATTTTTCAATACTGGCGACTGCCCATTTTTTAATTTTTATTTTGTCAGAACCACTTTCGATGACGAGTGAATCGGATTCATTTTTCACACTTACAACTTTTCCGATTATTCCGCCGATTGTTGTTACTTCATCTCCAATGTCAACAGATTTGCGCATTTCTTCTTCTTGTTTTTTTCTTTTTTGCTGTGGTCTAAATAATAAAAAGTACATTCCTCCGATTACGACCGCATATACCAATAAAGTGCTCATAAGTTGTCCGGACATACCTAAATTATTAAGAAATCCTGGCATAAAATTAAATCCCCCAAATTTTTTGTTTAAGTTTTAGCTAATAAAAGTAGCCAAATGAATTATATCATATAAAAAATAATTTATCAATTTTTAGATAGCGCCCTATAATTTGTTAGCAAATTTCAAAAAATAACTCATAAAGTTCATACGTCACAACATTATAAAATTTTTTTAAAAAAACACTTGACTAAATTAAAAAAATACTGTAAACTAATAAACATTGGTGCTGATGACGCTAGGGGTACACCCGTTCCCATCTCGAACACGGTAGTTAAGCCTAGTGGTGCTGAAGATACTTGACTGGTAACGGTCCGGGAAAATAGGGGAGTGCCAATGCTTTTTTTATTTATGAAATAAAATCTGTGTTTACTTAAATAAGTAAATGTGGATTTTATTTTTAATAATTACTAAAAAATCAAATTTTTTTGCAAAATTTCAAAAATAAATATTGATTTTTAGCAAAAGGTGTGTTATCATTTTTTAGTACGACTGCAAACGATATGCGTTGAAGCGGGAGGTTGCGGCTTTAAAGCCGGTTTTTCCGTGGAGTATGTCCGATTTTAAACCGGGCGAAAAGTTTTTAGATTTTTTAATTCAAATTCTACATAATTTATGTACTCGTAGGTTGTTTTAAATATCGTATGCTTTTAATTATCCGGGTTAAACTTTAGCTAGTTTATCCGTTTTTATTTACTTTAGTCATGAAACACCCGGACGGGTTGGCAAGTAAATTAAATTATTTTGATGATTAAAAGCGCGCCCACTATTATTTTAAATAAAAGGAGGCGATTTAATGGCAGTCAAAGCAAAAGCAAAAGAAAAAATCAGAATCAGAATCAAAGGGTACGATTCAAAACTTGTTGATCAAGCGTCAGGAAAGCTTATTCAAACAGCTATCAGAACAGGCTCTAAAGTTTCAGGTCCAGTACCGTTACCAACCGAAAAACAGGTAATTACAATTCTTCGTTCGGTGCATGTAAATAAAGACAGCCGCGAGCAGTTTGAAATGAGAACTCACAAAAGGCTAATTGACATTTTAAAGCCATCGAACAAAACTGTTGATTCTCTGATGAATTTGGAACTCCCTGCAGGTGTTGAAATAGAGATAAAACTCTAAATTTAACGAACACGCAGATGGGGTCATGTTAGCTTTATAAAGTTAACCAATAACCTAAATAGGAGGAAAAGATGAAAAAAGCAATTATTGGTAAGAAAATCGGAATGACACAAATTTTCGATGAAAATGGCAAAGTCGTTCCAGTGACGGTAATCGAAGCAGGTCCTTGCATGATTTCGCAGAAAAAGACCACCGAAAAGGATGGTTATGATGCAGTTCAAATGGGGTTTGGAGATGTAAGCCCGAAGCATGTTAATAAACCTTTAAAAGGTCATTTTGACAAATTTGATGTAGCTCCGAAAAAGGTTTTAAAAGAGTGCCGGTTTGAAGATACTAGTAGCTATAATGTTGGTGATGTTATAAAAGCAGATGTATTTGAAAATGGCGAAAAAGTGGATGTTATCGGAACCAGTAAGGGGAAAGGATACGCAGGTGTAATTAAACGCTGGAATTTTAGGCGTTTGAAAGAAACTCACGGTTCAGGTCCTGTGGTTCGTAAAGGCGGTTCTATCGGTGCATGCTCTGACCCTTCAAGGGTATTCAAGGGAAAGAAAATGTCCGGTCATCTCGGGGCTGAAAGAGTTACTGTTCAAAATTTAAAAGTTGCCAAAGTTGATGTGGATAACAATTTAATAGCGATAAAAGGTGCTGTGCCTGGTCCAAACGGCGGCATAGTGCTTATCCGCGATAGCGTTAAAGTGTAAGAAAGGAGGAATCACAATGCCTAAAATAGCAGTACTTGATATGGTAGGTAAAGAAGTAGGGACGGTCGATTTGCCGGAATCTATTTTCGGAGTGGAGCCGAATATAGCTGTAATGCACGATGTCGTTGTAAATCATCTTGCAAACAGACGTCAAGGAACGCAAAGCGCGCTTACTCGCGCGGAAGTTTCCGGTGGCGGAAGAAAACCGTGGAGACAAAAAGGAACAGGCCATGCGCGCCAAGGTTCAATAAGATCTCCACAATGGAGACACGGCGGTATAGTGTTTGCGCCAAAACCACGCAGTTATAGATATGTACTTAATAAAAAAGTAAGGCGCCTAGCTATGAAATCTGCATTTTCAAGCAAACTTTTAGATAGCAACATAATAGTTTTAGATTCCATTCAAATGGAAGAGTATAAAACAAAATCGGTAGCTAATATGCTTAATGCATTAGGAGCAAACGGAAAAGCGCTTATAGTTTTGCCTGAAAATGAAGATAAAATAATCAAATCTGCAAGAAATATCCCGGGTGTTAAAACGTCGCAGATAAACGGGCTTAATGTCTACGACATTTTAAACGCAAACAAACTCGTGATTCTTAAAGATACAATCAGCAAAATCGAGGAGGTGTATGCATAATGCAGGCACACGATATAATAATTCGCCCGATTATAACCGAAAAATCAATGGGCGGTATGCCGAACAAAAAATACACCTTTAAAGTTGCGAAAAATGCCAATAAGATCGAAATAGCCAAAGCAGTTGAAAAAATTTTTAAAGTAAAAGTTGACAAAGTCAACACTTTAAAAGTGAGAGGCAGATTTCGTCGTCAAGGAAAATATAATGGCTATACGCCTTCGTGGAAAAAGGCTATTGTGAGCCTTAAGGATGATAGCAAAAGTATCGAATTTTTTGAAGGTATGGTTTAAAAGCAGAGGCATTAATGATTAATAAAATTGCTAAAGTTTTTGTTATTGTAGGTACATTCGTAAGTTTATTTTTAATAATATGGTCTGTTTTTAGACATGATAATTTAAATTTAGCACTTGGAATTTTATTTTTATGCATTAATATAGTTCAAACAATAAACGTATGGAATTTTGAGAAAAAAGCGAAGTAAGGAGGAGTCAGCCTCCGCAAAGCTAATTTTTAAAGGAGATGAAATAACTTGGCAATTAAGAAATATAAGCCGACTACCCCATCAAGAAGGGGCATGTCCGTTACAGATTATTCTGAATTATCAAAAGTAGAGCCGCAAAAAAGTTTGCTCAAACCGCTGAATAAAAATGCCGGGCGTAACAGCTACGGAAGAATCACTGTGCGCCATAGAGGCGGCGGAAATCGCAAGAAATATCGCATTATTGATTTCAAAAGGCAAAAATTTGATGTCCCCGGTAAAGTAGCAACTTTGGAGTATGACCCGAATCGCTCTTCACATATTGCACTTGTTGAATATGCAGATGGCGAAAAAAAATACATTGTGGCACCTCAAGGGGTTAAAGTCGGTCAGGATATAATGGCCGGCACAGAAGCTGACATAAAACCCGGAAATGCTCTTCCGCTAAACAATATTCCTGTGGGTACATTTGTTCATAATATCGAAATGTATCCCGGCAAAGGTGCTCAGTTGGTTAGAGCGGCGGGAAATATGGCGCAATTAATGGCAAAAGAGAATAACATGGCGCTTTTAAGGCTTCCTTCAGGAGAACTTAGAAATGTTCCGATAGGATGCATGGCAACGATTGGGCAAGTCGGTAATATCGACCACGAAAACGTTATGATTGGTAAGGCCGGACGCAAACGTAACATGGGCTGGAGACCTACAGTTAGAGGTTCAGTCATGAATCCATGTGATCACCCGCACGGAGGCGGTGAAGGTAAATCTCCGGTTGGACGTCCAGGACCTGTAACGCCTTGGGGTAAACCGACACTTGGTTATAAGACCAGAAACAAGAAAAAGCATTCGAATAAATATATTGTTAAACGCAGAAACAGCAAGTAAAAGGGAAAGGAGATTGATACTATGAGCAGGAGTTTAAAAAAAGCACCTTTTGTTCAGCCGATACTTTTAAAAAGAGTGACGGAACTTAATAAATCCGGCGAAAAAAAGATTTTAAAAACATGGAGCAGGTCATCAACAATTTTCCCTGAATTTGTAGGACACACATTTGCTGTTCATGATGGGCGTAAACACATACCGGTTTATGTGACAGAAGATATGGTCGGGCATAAGCTTGGTGAATTTGCTTCGACAAGAACATTTAAAGGTCACGCCGGCTCTAAAACAACAGCTAAAAAATAGCGGGCTAAAATTCTAGTTTTTATTTCCCGCCGTAGGCGGGAAGAAAATAACCAAATAACGGGCGAAAGGAGTTATTATCATGGAAGCAAGGGCTCATTTACGATACGCCCGCATTTCACCGAGAAAAGTTTCTATAGTTCTTGATTTAATAAGAAATAAGCCTGTAGATTACGCAATGGCGGTACTTAAAAACACCCCAAAATCGGCATGTGAATATCTTGAAAAATTACTTAAATCGGCTATGGCAAATGCGGTGAATAATTATCAAATGGACGTATCGCATCTTTATATATCAGAGTGTTTTGTTTGCCCGGGTCCAATTCTTAAAAGGATAAGGCCAATGTCTAAAGGGCGCGCATATAGAATCGAAAAAAGAAGCTCTCATGTTACTATAATTTTAAAGGAAAAAGATTAGCAGAAAAGGAGGTTAACTATGGGGCAAAAAGTAAATCCACACGGATTTCGTGTAGGAATAATTAACAATTGGGACTCACGTTGGTTTGTGAAGAAGAAAGATTTTGCGGATGCTTTGGTTGAAGATTATAAAATTCGTAAGGTACTTCTTAAAAAACTGAAAATCGCTGGAGTTCCGAAAATTGAAATCGAAAGAGACAACAATAAGGTTCGTCTTAATATCCATTGCGCTAAACCGGGTATAATAATCGGTAAAGCTGGGGTAGAAATTGAAAAATTAAGGATTTTCTGTGAGAAATTAATTAAAAAGCCTGTAGTTATAAATATAATCGAGATTAAAAATACGGATATGAACGCCAAACTTGTGGCGGAAGGCATAGCTGCTCAGCTTGAAAAAAGGATTTCGTTCAGGCGTGCGCTTAAACAAGCAATGGGCCGTTCGATGAGAGCAGGGGCAAAGGGGATCAAAACCCAAGTTTCAGGAAGGCTTGGAGGTGCGGAAATCGCAAGGACTGAGCATTATCACGAAGGAACGATTCCGCTTCAAACAATCAGAGCAGATATTGATTATGGATTCGCTCAGGCTGCCACAACTTACGGAATTATCGGAGTTAAAGTTTGGATTTATAAAGGCGAAATTTTAATGAATTCCGCAAAAAAAGAATTCAATAGCGAAACCGCGAAAGGGGGCAACAAAAATGCTGCTGCCGAAAAGAACTAAGTACAGAAAAGTTCACCGCGGAAGAATGAAAGGCCGCGCCATAAGAGGAAGCAAAGTTACTTACGGCGATTTTGGATTGCAAGCTTTAGAACCCGCCTGGATAACATCGAATCAGATTGAAGCGGCTCGTGTTGCCATGACTAGATTCTGTAAAAGAGCGGGTAAAGTTTGGATAAAAATATTTCCAGACAAGCCGGTTACCAAAAAGCCGGCGGAAACCAGAATGGGTAAAGGTAAGGGTTCGCCTGAATTTTGGGTAGCGGTTGTAAAGCCAGGCAGAATAATGTTCGAAATCGCTGATGTTGCTGAAGAAACCGCTAAAGAAGCTATGCGTTTAGCGGCAAATAAATTGCCAATTAAATGCAAATTTGTAAAGAAGCAAGAGCAAGAAACGGATGGTGAGGTTTAGTGAAAATTTCAGAAATCAGAAATTTGACGAGTGATAATTTAAAAAATAAACTTAAAGACCTTAAATCCGAACTTTTTAATCTTAGGTTTCAGCTCGCTGTAAATCAGCTTGAAAATCCCATGCGTATTAAGGCGGTAAAAAAAGACATGGCAAGAACCCAAACAGTTCTTCGCGAGAGAGAACTGAGTGAAGAAAGCGTCGAGGCGTAAGGGAAGGAGGATGTATTTTTGTGAGCGAAAGAAATATGCGAAAAGTGGAAGTTGGCAATGTAGTTAGCGATAAAATGGACAAAACTATAGTGGTTACCGTTGAAAATAGAGTTAAACATCCGCTTTACGGCAAAATCATTAAGCAAACTAAAAGATTAAAAGCACACGACGAAAACAATGAGTGCGCAGTTGGCGATCGTGTTGAAGTTATGGAGACAAGGCCTCTTTCAAAAGACAAAAGGTGGAGACTTGTGAAAATTCTTGAAAAAGCAAAATAGTTTTTTGAAATATTTAAAGTTTAGCAAGTTAGGAGGAAAGATTAACCGTGGTACAGCCTCAAACTCGTTTAAAAATAGCTGATAATACAGGTGCTAAAGAGATCATGTGTATAAGAGTTCTCGGTGGAACTCGTAGAAGATATGCCGGAATTGGCGATGTTATTGTTGCTTCAGTTAAAAAAGCATCACCCGGAGGCGTTGTTAAAAAAGGTGATGTTGTAAAAGCTGTAGTTGTTCGCACAGTTGATAAGGTTCGCCGCGATGATGGCTCTTATATAAGCTTTGACGAAAATTCAGCTGTTATAATCAAAGAAGATAAAACCCCGAGGGGTACGCGTATTTTTGGACCCGTAGCCAGGGAGCTGCGCGAAGATGGGTACCTTAAAATACTGAGTTTAGCCCCGGAAGTTCTTTAGGCAAGGAGGTGTTTATTGTTGTTTAAAAAAAGTAGTAATAAAGCAGCGCGTTCCGGAAACGGAAAAGTACACGTTAAAACCGGTGATATGGTTGTAGTTTTGAGCGGAAAAGACCGCGGAAAACAAGGCAAAGTTGTTGCAGTCAGCCCGAAAGAAGCTAAGCTGATTGTCGAAGGAGTAAATATAGTTTCAAAACACGTTAAACCCCGCAAAGCAGGTCAGGAGGGTGGTATAATTAAAACCGAAGGTGCTATGTATGCATCCAAAGTTCAGTTAATATGCTCTCATTGCGGTAAACCGACGCGCATCGCTCATAAATTTATAGATGGCGGCATTAAAAAGCGCAGCTGTAAAAAATGCGGCGAAGTGCTGTAAGGAGGATATGAATGGCAAGGCTAAAAGATTTTTATAAAGAAAAAGTTGCGCCGCAGCTTAAAGCCAAGTTTGCTTATAAAAACGTTATGCAAATACCCAAGATTGAAAAAATTGTTATTAATGTTGGAGCAGGCGAAGCGAAAGATAATTCTAAAGTAATAGGTTCTATTGTAGAAGATTTAGCAACAATCACAGGGCAAAAAGCTGTTGTTTGTGAAGCCAGAAAATCAGTTGCTAACTTTAAAATTCGTGAAGGCATGAAAATTGGTGCAAAAGTAACGCTCCGTGGCGAAAAAATGTACGAATTTTTAGATAGATTTTTCAATTTTGCTCTTCCTAGGGTTAGAGATTTTAAAGGAATTAATCCGAAGTCTTTTGACGGCAAAGGGAACTATAATATGGGAGTAAAAGAGCAACTGATATTCCCTGAAATAGAATATGATAAAATTGATAAAATTCGCGGAATGGACATTTCCATTTCAACAACTGCAAATACTGATGACGAAGCAAGAGAACTTTTAAGCCTCATGGGCGCACCATTTGCAAAATAAGGAGGGATTACTGTGGCTAAAACATCACTTAAAGTAAAACAAAACAGACCGCAAAAATTTTCTACCCGCGAGTATCACAGATGCAGAATCTGCGGCAGGCCGCATGGTTACCTTCGCAAATTTGGCGTGTGCCGTATTTGTTTTAGGGAACTCGCACATAAAGGTGAAATTCCGGGAGTAAGAAAAGCAAGCTGGTAAAAGAGTTAGCAAAGGAGGTATATAATCTATGCAAATAACTGATGCAATTGCAGATTTACTTACAAGGATACGCAACGCGACTTCTGCAAAGCATGAAACCGTGGAAGTTCCGGCATCTAACATGAAAAAAGCAATCGTTCAAATTTTGTTTGATGAAGGATACATCAAAAAATTCGCTTTGTCTGATGATGGAAGGCAAGGTATAATAAAAATTTTCTTAAAGTATGCAGATAATAAAAAATCAGTAATCACAGGGCTCAAAAGAGTTTCAAAACCAGGGCTTAGAATTTACAGTGATGTTGAAGATATGCCCAAAGTAATGAAAGGTCTTGGAATAGCAATAGTTTCTACATCAAAAGGTGTCATGACTGACCGCCGCGCAAGAAAAGAAAATGTTGGCGGCGAAGTGCTGGCATTCGTATGGTAAAGGGGGATAGAAATGTCTAGAATTGGAAGAAAACCCGTAAATATTCCCGCCGGAGTTGAAGTAAACCTCAGTGACGGCGTAATCATAGTCAAAGGATCTAAAGGCACACTTACTCAGAAAATTCATCCAAAGATGAATGTTGAAATTAATGATAGTATAATAAGTGTAACCAGGCCAAATGACTTGAAGGAGAACAGAGCTCTTCACGGGCTCACGAGATCGCTTATTTTTAATATGGTTGAAGGCGTTTCGAATGGTTTTAAAAAAGAACTTGAAGTAAACGGCGTTGGCTATCGCGTTCAAATGCAAGGCAGTAACTTGGTTATGAACCTCGGATATTCTCATCAGGTTATAATTCCTGAAATTGAAGGCATTAAAATTGAAGCGCAAGGCAATAAAATAACAGTTCTTGGAGCAGACAAGCAAAAAGTCGGACAGTTTGCGGCAGAAATTCGCGAAAAACGTCCGCCTGAACCTTATAAAGGTAAGGGAATTAAATATGTAGACGAAGTAATTCGCCGCAAAGAAGGTAAAACAGGTAAAAAATAATTAGGAGTGTGAATTCACATGGTAAACAAGGCAGATAAAAATCTGGCCCGTTTAAAGCGCCATAAGAAAGTGCGCGGCAAGATTTCGGGCACAACAAGTCGTCCTCGCATGAATGTCTTCCGCTCCAACAGCAACATTTATGCTCAAATAATTGACGACACCAAAGGCGCAACATTAGTTTCCGCTTCATCGCTTGATAAAGAAGTCGAAGGTTTTGGCGGAAATAAAGAAGTTGCCAAAAAAGTTGGTCAGCTGATTGCAAAGCGTGCGCTTGAAAAGGACATTGAAAGTGTTGTTTTTGATCGCGGAGGGTATATTTTCCACGGACGCGTTAAAGAATTAGCTGACGGTGCCAGAGAAGGCGGACTTAAATTTTAACAGAGATAAGGAGGGAAAGGCTTTTGGCTAGGATTGATGGTTCAGTACTTGATTTAAAAGAAAAACTCGTAGCTATTAATAGAGTTTCCAAAACCGTAAAAGGCGGACGCATTTTTAAATTTGCCGCTTTAATGGTGGTAGGAGATGGAAAAGGAACTGTTGGGTTTGGCATCGGTAAATCCGGCGAAGTTCCGGATGCTATAAGAAAAGGAATAGAAGACGCTAAGAAAAATCTAATTAGAGTTTCTTTAAAAGGTGATACGATTCCTCATGAAATAATTGGTGAATTCGGCGCAGGAAGAGTTCTTATGAAACCTGCCGCTCCAGGTACAGGGGTTATAGCCGGAGGACCTGTTCGTGCGGTTGTGGAATCCGCAGGAATTAAGGATATTCGCACAAAGGCGCTTCGTTCGAACAACCCATGCAATGTTGTAAGAGCTGCAATGGAAGGACTCAGAAGTTTGCGCAGTGCTGATGAGGTTGCCGAGATTCGTGGCAAAACAGCAAAAGAAATATTAAAATAAGGCGGGCGGTAATATGGCAAATTTGGAAATAAGGCTTGTAAAGAGCCTATCTGGTCGCGGTAAAAAGCAAATTGCAACTGCTGATTCGCTTGGGCTTCGCAAAATTGATGATATTACCGTGCAGCCTGATAATGAGCAGACTCAAGGTAAAATTAATATAATTTCTCATTTGGTAGAAGTAACTGAGCGCTAAATTAAGCTGTATAAAAGTAGTTTTGGGAGGTGAGCAATAGTTGGAATTGCAAGATTTGGTAGCTGTTAAAGGATCGAAAAAAGAACTCAAACGCATTGGCCGCGGGCATGGTTCGGGCTGGGGCAAAACAGCTGGTAAAGGGCACAAAGGGCAGAATGCCAGGTCGGGTGGAGGCGTAAGACCGGGGTTTGAAGGCGGACAGATGCCACTTCAAAGAAGAATCCCGAAAAGAGGATTTAAGAATATATTTGCTAAAAAAGTGATAACGGTTAATGTTGGAGACCTCGACAAATTCGGCGAAGGTTCTGTTGTGGATATTAATGAAATGATTAATATGGGACTTGTGAAACGCAATTTTGATAAAATCAAAATTTTAGGGAACGGCGAACTTACAAAAAACTTGACAGTCAAAGCACAGATGTTTTCAAAATCTGCAGCCGCAAAAATCGAGTCTGCAGGAGGGAAGGCGGAGGTGATCTAATTGTTCAGAATTTTAATAAATTCATGGAAAGTTCCGGATTTAAGGAAAAAGTTAATATTTACTATACTTATCATAATAATTTTCAGAATTGGATCAGTTATACCGGTTCCGTTTCTAAATGTTGAGGCACTTGCCGGTATGATGGGAAATTTGGCTGACGGCGGAGCAATACTTGCTTACCTTGATACCCTTTCGGGAGGAGCTTTTGCTCAGGCAACTATTTTTGCAATGTCTGTGTCACCTTACATTAATGCATCAATTATCATGCAGCTTATGACAGTCGCGCTTCCTTATTTAGAATCGCTTCAAAAAGAAGGCGAAGAAGGACGAAAAAAGTTAACAGCTATAACGCGTTATTTAACGATTTTCCTTGGACTTATGCAAGGCACTGCGTTTTATCTTTACCTTAGAAGCGGAAGCTATGCTGGCCAGTCGATTGTAAGATACACCGAAGGTTCTGCAGGAATATTTGTAGCAGTTATTATAATTTTGTCGTTCACCGCAGGTACTGCGCTTATGATGTGGCTTGGTGAACAAATTAACGTAAAAGGTATAGGAAATGGTATTTCGATACTTATGTTTGCAGGTATAGTTTCAAGAATGCCGAGTTTAATTACAAAATTAGTGGCATATTTTTCAATTGCAATTGAAGCACCTGCGGAATATGGTAAATTTTATGCATTTGTACCACTTTTCGTAATTATGTTCTTCTTCATGATGTGGATAATTGTATTCATGAACGATGCGGAACGTCGAATACCGATTCAGTATGCAAAACGCACAGTCGGAAGAAAAATGTACGCTGGGCAAAACAGTTTCATTCCTTTAAAAATAGGAATTTCCGGAGTTATGCCAATAATTTTTGCAACATCTATCCTAGCTGTACCCGGTTTTATTAACTTTTTTATGAGGCCTACAGGCATATTAAAGACAATTCTTGATTCGCTTTCTCCAAATGGCCTGGTTCACACAATAGTATATTTCTTCTTAATAATAATGTTTGCATATTTTTATGTTGCAATAACTTATAACCCAATTGAAATGGCGAACAATTTGCGTCAAAGCAATGGAGCCATTCCGGGAATAAGACCAGGCAAACCGACATCAGATTATTTTGCCAAAATACTTTCCAAGGTAACATTTATAGGCGCGCTGTTTTTAGCATTCATCGCTCTTTTGCCAGTAGGTTTTTCAGCGGGCACTAATATGCATAACCTTTCAATGGGTGGAACTTCCATTATAATTATGGTCGGTGTTGCTCTCGAAACGGTAAAGCAAATGGAATCGCAGCTTATGATGAGGCATTACAAAGGATTTTTAGATTAAATTTTTAGCTTATAATTTAGATTTCTTATTCGAAATTAAGTAGGATTTTAAAAAGGAGTTTTGTTAGAATGAATATCATATTTTTAGGAGCGCCAGGTGCCGGAAAAGGCACGCAGGCGGAGATAATATCAAAAGAATTTAAAATCCCTACAATTTCGACGGGAGATATTATAAGGCAAGCGCTGAAAAGCGGTTCTGAGATGGGGCTTATGGCTAAATCTTATATAGATAAAGGTCACCTTGTTCCAGATGAAGTAGTCATTGGCATAGTTAAGGATAGAATAAGTAAAGACGACTGCAAAAACGGATTTATTCTTGACGGTTTTCCAAGGACTATTGCTCAGGCTGAGGCTCTCGACAGTTCCGGTGTAAATGTAGATAAAGTTATTGACATTGAAGTCAATGACGAACTTATTTACAAAAGAATGGCGGGGCGGCGCGTATGCAGCAAATGCGGTAAAGTATATAACGTTGACCTTGATATGAAACCCGAAGTTGACGGAATATGCGACGTTTGCAGCAGCGCCCTTGTTCAGCGTATGGATGATAAGTTGGAAACAGTTAAAGAGCGGCTCAAAGTTTACTACGACCAAACCCATATTTTGAAAGATTATTATGATAAACAAGGCAAACGGTTTGTAGTGGATGGTTCTAAATCTCTTGAAGAAATTACCGAAAATGTTAATAAAATACTAGAGGCGCAAAATGTAATTTAGAGGTGTAAAATGATAATTTTAAAATCACCTCATGAGATTGATTTAATGAGGCAATCCGGTAAAATTTCCGCAAGAGCGCTCAAATTGGCAGGAGAAGCTGTAGAGCCTGGGGTTACAACGGAAAAACTCGATGAAATAGCTCGAAAATATATTGAATCTCAAGGAGCTGTACCGTCATTCCTCGGTTACAATGGTTTCCCAAAGAGCAGCTGTATTTCCATAAATAACGAAGTTATCCATGGCATACCCAGTAGCAAACGCATTATTAAAAGCGGTGATATCGTTAGCATTGATGTAGGAGCATATATTAATGGTTTTCACGGCGATAACGCATGGACTTTCCCGTGCGGAGATATCACAAAAGAAGCGAGGAACCTTCTTAAAGCAACCAGAGAAAGTCTTTTTAAAGCAATAAGCGTTGCTAAAGTAGGAAACAGGATTGGTGATATCGGTAATGTGGTTGAAGAGTATGCCAAAGTGCGCGGCTACTCGGTGGTTCGCAATTTTGTGGGTCATGGAGTAGGTGCGTCAATGCACGAAGATCCTTCTGTACCGAATTTTGGAAAACCCGGTCGCGGGGCTAGGCTTCGTGAGGGCATGACAATAGCAATTGAACCTATGGTAAATAAAGGAGTAAGTAAGATTAGAGTACTCAACGACAATTGGACTGTCGTCACCGTCGATGGTAAGCTTTCGGCACATTTTGAACATACTATAGCAATTACGTCAGATGGTCCTCTTATTTTGACAGATCCGTCTTAAAGGGAAGTAAATTATGGAAGTAAAAAAAGGAACTGTGGTTTATTCTTTGGCGGGACACGATAAAGGTGATTTTCAGGTTATAATGGAATTTGATGATAAATATGCTAAAGTATGCGATGGAAAACACAGACCGATTGAACGGCTCAAAAAGAAAAAATTTATACATTTAAAGCTTACAAACTCTGTTTTGGGTAAAGAAGAACTCAGAACAAATAAATCCATAAGAAATGCACTAAGACCCTTTAACGAAGCGGCGAACAAGGCAAAACAGGGAAATAAAATAAAGTAAGAGGTGGTGGGGTGAGCGAATTGATGCTCTTTATTGAGCATTAGGCTCGTTGAATATGTCAAAAGATGATGTTATAGAGCTCGATGGTAAAGTTATTGAAGTTTTGCCAAATGCTATGTTTAAAGTTGAGCTTCCAAACGGGAAAGTAATACTTGCTCATATATCCGGCAAACTCAGGATGAATTATATTAGAATTTTGCAAGGGGATACCGTAACTGTTGAAATTTCCCCTTACGATTTAACAAGAGGCAGAATCACATGGCGTTCAAAAAATACTACTAAAATTTCTGATAAGATATCTAATAATTCAGAGAGGCAAGAATCCGGCGGGGAGGGGAAGTAAAAATGAAAGTCAGACCTTCTGTTAAAAAGCTTTGTGATAAATGCAAAGTAATAAAAAGACATGGTAAAATAATGGTAATATGCGAAAATCCCAAACATAAGCAAAGACAAGGATAGTAAAAAATAATTTTTGGAGGTGGGTTTGAAAATGGCCCGTATATCAGGCGTCGATTTGCCAAGAGATAAAAGAATCGAAATCGGTCTTACTTATATTTTTGGCATAGGAAGAACAACAGCAAATAAAATTCTTAAAGAATCAGGAGTAAATCCAGATATTCGAGTAAGAGATCTTACTGAGGAAGATGTTGCCAAGCTTAAAAGCTACATTGATAAAAATTGCAAAGTTGAGGGTGACCTTAGAAGCGATATAGCTTTTGATATTAAAAGGCTTATTGAGATCGGATGCTACAGAGGCATTCGCCATAGAAAAGGTCTTCCCGTCCGTGGACAAAGGTCTAAAACAAATGCAAGAACCAGAAAAGGTCCGAGAAAAACAATGGCGAATAAAAAAGGTTAATGCGAAGGAGGAGTAATTAAATGGCAGATAAGTCTAGTTCAAAAAAGACTGCTGTGCGCAGAAGGCGCGACAGAAAAAATATTGAACGCGGAGCAGCTCATATAAAGTCCACGTTTAATAATACAATTGTTACCATAACGGATACCGAAGGCAATGCGATATCCTGGGCAAGTGCAGGGGGACTTGGTTTTAAAGGTTCAAAAAAGTCAACTCCGTTTGCCGCTCAAACAGCCGCTGATACCGCTGCGAAAACAGCGATTGAACACGGTATGAAAACTGTAGAAGTTTATGTAAAAGGTCCAGGGTCAGGGCGTGAAGCAGCGATTCGTGCGCTTCAAGCTGCAGGACTTGAGGTTAACATGATTAAAGACGTGACGCCAATTCCGCACAACGGTTGCCGTCCGCCAAAAAGAAGACGTGTTTAATATATAATTTAGGAGGTGTAATAAAAAATGGCAAGATATACAGGAGCAGTATGCAGATTATGCCGCAGGGAAGGGCAAAAACTCTTTTTGAAAGGCGAAAGATGCTACACTAGCAAATGCTCTATCGCGCGTCGTTCATATGCGCCCGGGCAACACGGCCAGGGACGTAAAAAATCTTCGGAATATGGTTTGCAACTCAGAGCCAAGCAAAAAGCAAGGCGTTACTACGGAGTTCTAGAACATCAGTTCGCTCATTATTATGAAATGGCGGCCAAGATGAAAGAAGGCAAAAAAGGCGAAAATTTACTTGCAATTCTTGAATCTAGGCTCGATAATATTGTTTACCGTTTAGGTTGGGCAAGTTCCAGAGCGGAAGCTAGGCAGCTGGTTGTTCACAGGCATTTTAGTGTAAACGGAAAAAAGGTTAACATTCCTTCTTTCCTTGTTAAAGTTGGGGATGTTATCAGCATTAACGAAAAATCGCGCAATAACATTAAAATAAAAACTAATCTCGAAGTTAATGGTTCAAGGCCTGTTCCAAAATGGCTTGAAACAAACAATGAAAAATTCGAAGCTAAGAAATTAGCCATGCCGGCAAGGGAAGATATTGATTTAGAGGTAGAAGAAACGCTTATCGTTGAGCTTTATTCCAAATAATCTTTATGTTTTTGGAGTATCCGCCTCAGTTTTTAAATTGTCAAGGAGGATTTGATGATTGAAATAGAAAAACCTAGGATTAACCTTAAAAAGGTCTCCGAGGATGGGAATTATGGTAATTTTGTAGTTGAACCGCTCGAAAGAGGGTTTGGTAATACTCTGGGTAATAGCTTAAGAAGGATTTTGCTTTCTTCGCTCCCCGGAGTTGCACCGAGCAGTATAAAAATTGACGGTGTAATGCATGAATTTTCTACTATTTCGGGTGTTAAAGAAGATGTTACGGAAATAGTACTTAATGTTAAAAATATTTTGGCAAGGCTGAATTGTAGTGAACCAAAAACGGTTGAGATAAAAGCCAAAGGTCCGTGTATTGTAACTGCTGGTATGATTACCCACGACAGTGAGGTCGAGATAATAAATCCGGATTGCCACATAGCGACTTTAGCTAAAGATGCTAAACTACGCATGGATATCACTCTCGACAAAGGAAGGGGTTATGTTTCTGCAGAGCGCCACAAAATTCACGGCTCAGATAACATAATTGGCGTTCTTCCAGTGGATTCAATCTACACACCGGTTATAAAAGTTAATTATTCCGTGGAAAACACACGTGTTGGGCAAATCACCGATTTTGATAAGCTTTCACTTGAAGTTTGGACAAACGGCGTTGTTACAGCAGAAGAAGCAGTTTCACTGGCTTCCAAAATACTTATAGACCATTTTAATTTGTTCTTGGAACTTTCAGAAGTTGCCGAAAATACAAATTTAATGGTGGAAAAATCAGAAAAGAAATCTCCAAAAAAGCTCGATTTAACCATAGATGATCTTGAACTTTCAGTCAGGGCGTATAATTGTCTTAAAAGAGCAGGAATAAATACACTTCAAGATATAATAAATAGAAGCGAAGACGACATGATAAAAGTGCGTAATTTAGGTCGTAAATCGCTCGATGAAGTGATAGAAAAAATCCATTCTATGGGACTTAAATTCATTGATGAATAAATTTCTCCAGGTAAAAAAGATGCCTTTTCAAATTAAATAAGATTTTGCGAAAATCGAGGAAGACGTATATAAATTTGAGCGAACTTTGAACAAAAATCAAATTTTTTCTTGAAAATTTGCGTCCCGTTTAGTTATGAGAAGACATCTAATGTTAATAAAGCGAAATAAAAAGGAGGTATATAAAGCATGGCAGGCAAAAGAAAGCTTGGCAGAGCTACTGCACATAGGCTCGCGATGCTAAGGGCGCTTGTGACTTTTCTTTTAGAAAACGGTAAAATCGAAACTACTATTACACGAGCTAAAGAAGTGCGTCCACTCGCAGAAAAAATGATAACAATCGCAAAAGTTGATAGTTTAAATAATAGACGCATGATAATGTCATTTATTACGAAAAAAGAGGTCGCAAGAAGCCTTTTTGAAAAAACTGCACCTAAATATACAGATAAAAATGGTGGATACACAAGAATCACAAGGCTCGGCCCGCGCCGTGGCGACGCTGCAGAAATGGCGTTAATAGAACTGATTTAGCAAAAATTTAAACTTTTTATAAGTTAAACGTAACTTTAGTTAGTAAAAATATATTTTAAGCACTAAATTAGACTCTATCCATACAGAAATTGTGTTCTGATGGTTAGAGCCTATTTACTTTATGTACAAGATTTGCAATTATTATTTAAAATCTGCTGAATGAAGCATTTGCCGAGCTTTTCTTACTTCTGAAAGATTGGCGGTTATAACTTGATCGAGTTGTTTCATTATTTCTTCAACATATTCGTTTGCAGAGTTTTTCATTTCTTTTGCTTTGGCTGCTGCTTCTGTAATTATGTTATTTGCAGATAACTGAGCATTCTTAACTATCTCGCTTTGACTAATTATTGCTCTCGCTCTTTCTTCTGATATTTTCAGCATTGTTTCAACTTCTGCTTTGGCATCTTCTATGATTTTAGAGCGATCCTCAACTATTTTTTTTGCTTGCACCATTTCTTTTGGTAGCCGGAGCCTTATATCTTCGAGGATTCTTCTGATTTCTTTGGAGTCCAAAATGGCTTTACCACCTGACATTGGCAAGTGCCAAGAAGCATCTATGGTATCTTCAAGTTCGTCCATTAAGTTTTCTATATCCATCAAAATTACCACCCAAAATAATTTTATATTTAAATTCTATTTGCTATTTTTATATAAATTCAAGGATATGTTACCATAATTATATCTTTTTTGCAAAGAAAAATTTAGAGTTTCATTTTGCACATTTTGCGAGGATAATGTTTCTACGATTATAACGCCGTTATTGCTCATAATTTTAGCCGTAAGGTTTAAAGATTTTTCTAAAAGCTTTGTGTTTTCGTATGGCGGATCTAAAAAAGCAACGTCAGCTTTCAAATCAGTGTTTTGCAAAAACCGCAGGGCATCTAAATTAAATAGTTTGATATTATGAGCATCGTTTATTCTGGATATATTTTTTTCAATTATTTTAAAATTGCTTTTATTTAGTTCAGTTATAATTACTTTTTTAGCGCCTCTGCTGAATGCTTCAATCCCGATTTGCCCGGTTCCTCCGAATAAATCGAGAAAAGTTTTACCTATAATATCAAACTGAAGTATATCGAAAAGTGATTCTTTAATCCGGTCTTTTGTAGGTCGCAAGCTTTCGTTTTTTATAGATTCAAGCTTGAGCCCGCGAAGCTTCCCTGAAATAACTTTTATATAAAACACCTCTTGACTTTTGAGTTTAATTATACATCTTGCTTACTTTTTAATCAATAAAAGAGAAGGTGCACTCATAATCAAGTCGATGAGGTTGCTTAATAGGCGTCTTTCCAAACTAGACAGGATTTCAATAAAAGCAAACGTCTATAAATATTTCGGCGAACTTTGAACGAAAAGCAAATTTTTTAGAAAAATTTGCGATTTGGAGAGGGGTCTATTGTCGAAAGAACGTAAAATGATTTTGAGAATATAATATAAGGAGACTACTAAAACTCCGGTGTTTAATTACAGAACTAATTTTACATTAGGTATGGTAGCTCTAAAGAAAAAGAACCATATTATTAAAGGAGGTTAATGAGATATGTCTAATTCGTTATATAAGCCTGAATATAAACCTGAGCATGAGGTTTGCCCGGCACTTGGATTTCAAGATGTAGTAGTTGGAGTGCCTGTTGAAATAAAACCCTTTGCTAAGGTTGGCAAAATCAAAACAGAATGCATAGGTAAACCAATGATAGAACGCGGTGTTAAACATTGTGAAGGCAAACACCACGAAGTTTGTAGATTTACTATAAGCCAAAAAATCCGTGTTGAAGTTCCGGTAATATTCGGAGCAAAAACAGAAATTGGCGAAACACAAATTGAATGCAAACATCACAATCATCCCTGTGGAATGGAAAAAGAATTGCCTGGTTCCCATAGTTGTGGTGAAGAAGAATTATACCGTGGAATGATAGGATAAGCTAGTTATATGTGTTTATTTTAAAAAATGAATAACCCCCCTATAATGTTTTGTCGTAAATAAAATTAGTTAATCATCCGGATTTATTAACTCTGGATGATTTTTT
>JAEWWM010000017.1 GCA_023458915.1 Bacillota bacterium | reverse complement strand
GTATATATCTTTGTCATAATTATTTTTAATTTGCATAACTTTATCGCCCTTACGATATTCGTTAGCTCCACGCCTTAGACAAAGGGTATTTTTATTAAGTGCAGACTGAAGTGTTTTATTTAAATTATCTGTTCCGAGCTGCCCTCTGCGAGTTGGAATTAGAACCTGAATATCCGAAATCGGATCCACTTTATAATAATTCGGAAGCCTTTTAGAACATAGCTCAGATATCAAGTTTACTATTTCATCCGGATTTTCTTTTTCTATAAAGAAAAAATCAGATTTAAAATCACTTTTTAAAATTGGCATTTCACCGTTATTTATTTTATGAGAATTTATAATTATATTGCTTGTTAAAGCCTGCCTATAAATTTTAGTAAGCTTTATTACTGGAATAACACCTGATTCAATAATGTCTTTGAGCACGTTTCCGGCACCTACTGATGGCAACTGATTTATATCGCCTATCAAAATAATTTTTATGTTGTCGTGCACAGCTTTAAGTAGACTGTACATTAAAATCAAATCTATCATCGATGCTTCATCAACTATTAAAACATCCGCTTGCAGCTTGTTTTCAGCATTTTTATTAAATCCACTTTTTGGTTTATAATCAAGTAACCTATGTATAGTTTTTGATTCCATGCCGCAAGTTTCAGTCATTCTTTTAGCTGCTCTGCCTGTTGGAGCAGTGAGTATTATTTTCTTACCTTGGTTTTTAAATATCTCGATTATCGCCTTGGTTATTGTAGTTTTACCGACACCTGCGCCCCCTGTTATCACCGAAAACTTTGACTTTACAGCGAGTTTTATAGCATTTATTTGAAAACTATCATATTTAATATCGTTCTTTTTTTCGAGTCCTTGGATTTCGCTTTTTAATTTTTCATCACTAAAAGTTTCAAACTGCGAAAAGTTTATTATATCTTTAATTCTTTTAGCAAGTCCGACTTCGGAATAATAAAAAGCTGGTAAGTACATTTTTTCATTATCTTCTAAAATTATCTCATTGTTTTTTACAAGATAATCATAAGTCATGATTATTTTTACGTCTTCAATTTCAAGTATCTCAACACATTTTTTAACTACTTCATCCTTAGGAACATAGCAATGGCCATCATTATCTGCAAAATAATTGAGTATATATAAAATTCCGGCTCGGCAGCGATTATATGATTCTTTATCTACTCCTAATTTACCTGCTATAAAATCAGCCGTTTTAAATCCTATGCCATAAACTTCATCAGCTAATCCATAAGGATTTTCTTTTATTTTTTCTATACCTTCTTTTCCGTAAACTTTGTATATTCTATATCCAAAAGCTGTGGAAACGCCAAGTTCTTGAAGAAAAATCATAAGATTTTTAATGTCTTTCTGTTCTACCCACGCTTTAGAAATTAAATTTACTCTTTTATGCCCAATGTTCGGTACTTCAATTAATCTGGAAGGTTCATTTTCAATAATATCAAGTGTTTCAGATTCGAAAGTTTTAACAATTAATTTCGCATATTTTGGTCCAATTCCTTTTATAAGTCCACTGCCTAAATATTTTTCTATGCCATAGATACTTGCAGGCAAAGTTTCTTCCCAACTAAGAACATTGAATTGCTTACCAAATTTCGGGTTTATTGACCATTTCCCCGCGGCTGTTACAACCGTGCCAACATTTAAATGCGCCATGTTTCCAATTATAGTAATAAGTTCGCCATAGCCTTTAGATCGTATTTTAAGTACGCTAAAACCTTTTTCTTCGTCACTATACGTTATTCGTTCTACTACACCTTGTAACTGCTCCATATTTCCACCTGATTAATTAATTTTTATATAATTATATCATTTGTTATGTAACCCGGAACAATTTATAATTTGAAGGGATTTGCCGTTTTGGCGAAAAACAAGTTGTATACTTCAAATACATTCTTTTGACATTTTATATTTTTTTTGATTATTCCTATGAACTTTTGAGGGAAGTTGAAAATCTAAAAATTATAATGGTAAAATATAGATATAAATAATATTAATGTTATTTATATTTTATAAAAAGGGGCGTAATAGTTATGGTGGTAAAAAAATTTACAGCACTAACATTAGGTTTGGGGTTGGCTTTTACTATTGCAAATGCGCCTGTTTGTCATGCGGGAAACCATGCCGTAAATTTGGTTGAAGTTGTGCATAAGCATTATGTTCAAATGTGTGATGATGCTGATTTAAGACATCTTTGTCTCATGTATATAAGCGGAAGCGCTGATGAATCTTTTTTGCATAAATACGAAAACTACATGCTCAAAAACTCCAAAACTTTTCAGGATAATCTTGTTTCCAAATTGAGCAACGATGAAAAATTTAGAAAAAATTATCTTAAATTTTTAAAAGGTTGCGAGAAATATAAAAAACATTATGAAGATTTTATAAATAAAAGGCCAAAAGCTTTAAAATATCCGCCAACATGGTAATATTTTATATAAAATATTATGTGTGTAAAAGGATGTGAAAATGTTGCCGATTGAACATGCGATTAGGTTGATTATTGAAAGCATTTTTTGTTATTTTGTATATAACCATAAAAACAAAAGCGTGATCTTTCAAAAATATAGTGTTAAAAAATTAGCGATTTTTTCTTTTGCATATGTGACATCACCATTGTTGTACATGCATTTTTTCATGAATTATTATGTTACCTGTAGACTTGTTTCAGTAATTGTAATATTTGCTTATTTTTGGATTGAAAATTTGATAGAGAACAAGAAAGTTATAAAAAGCGACTTAAAACATTGGAGTTACATCTTAACTTTTTCTGTGTTTATAAGCCTAATGGCAGAATTCAGTCACTTTATGGGTTACATAATAAATCGTTCTTGTTGGCAATGGTTAAACATGTACAATTCCAGATATGCAAGTTTTACAAGTTCGTTATTATATTATACTATCATGCTAACTCTGCATTCTGGCTTTATGTTTTTAACATATAAATTCCGTTTCATTAAAATGCGAGATATAAAAAACTTGTCTGTACATAAGCAAATACCTCTTCTTTTTGGTTTATGTCTTTCAACAATTATTTATATAAAATATTGCTACTATCAAATTGGCAACAATATTTATCAAAATGTTTTTATATGGTTACTTATGTTTTTATTACCGACATATTTAGGCTTTTATTTGATGTTAAGTAAACTAACAGGATTAATAAATGTTAAGAAAAATTGCAAGGCAGATGAAAACATTTTTATTTGGATTTTTAATCCGTCAATGACCGAAACATTTCATATCAATATATATGATTCTGAATCATTTACGCCTACTTTTGAGTCTAACAAATTAGCTTTTAAAAGAAAACTAGCGAAGTTAGGTGTAGATAGTAGCTGTAAAGGATTTAGTTCGTTGGTTTTTTGCCTGATTTTAACTAAATTATTTATAGGATTTAAAGGTTGGAATTTTGAGAGAGATATTTTTGGTCAAGCATCAATAGTAATTGACATCCCATTTTCAGAGATACGGAAAGATATAGAAAATATCATTAGAAAAACCTGGCTTTTAGAAGAACCGGAAAAATTAATTGATGGATACTATCGTCCTTGTTGTAATAGAGATTTATATGATAACAGTCAACTTCCAACTGTTGAAGAATTTTTAGTTTGCATGGCAAAATCAGCTTAAAATTCTTTTAAAAACAGGACTGTGGAGTACGAACGTTCATAACAGTACTTATCATTAGGCAATATCCTGCAAAATAAGTAAAGAAGACGCAAAAATTATAGCATTAGCAGATGATAATGTAGATACTAAATATTAATATTTAAGACAAAGGAATATAAAGATTTATGAAAAAATTTAATATTTTAAGCAGAAAAGCCTTATCAAGCATAATATCAGTACTAATTGGAATGTCAGGTGTTCCATTTGCAAATGTTTCTGCAATGTTTTCGGGAACTTCTTCATCAACACAAACTACGTCATCCTCATCTTCATCTTCATCACAAACAGAACAACTAATTAAAAAATTACTTGATGCTAAAGGAAATGAAACCCAAATAAATAATACGCTAAATAAATTAAATGAAGAAGAACTAATAAGCATACTGCCTGAATTATGGGAAAAATTTTGGAACGCCTATGATGACGTCTGCGTTTTAAATAACGACACCATAAAAATCGATTACAGCTCCAATAATTTAGCCTATAAATTATACTGCGATGTATATTCTATCTTTTTGAATGTCCCACTTATCTTAGCCAAAAGTGACGTCAAGGAAGCAGCTGGGGATGTAGCCTTTAACGCTGCTTGGGTCGCCAAAGAAAATTTCTCTGAACATCAAAAAATATATTTCACCATCCAAGAATTTCTCAATAAATGTCAAGGGACCATTTGTAAAAGCCCTCTGGAATTTCATGAAAATTTAAATAAATACGTCACAATAGCTAAGGAATTAGCTACAAAATTTATGGAAATTTATAAAAGCTCCTGTAACAAAAATTTTGCTAATGCTTGGAAATCCGGTGGGGAAGCGTATAATATCATAAGGTATATACATGATAAAACATACTTTAAAAATTTAGTTCAAGTTTTACTCAATAAAATAAATACTTTAGAGAATATATTAAAAAAATAAAAACTCTAAACTATAACAGAATAATTAAAATTTAACTTCCGCAAAAACAAACCATTTTCATGTGAACTTATATGGGATTTGGTCATTCAGCCATTACCTACATAAAATATTGCTATTATCAAATCAGTATTAATTTTTATCAAAATTTCTTTATATGGCTACTAGTGTTTTATTATTAAATTAGCACTTGCAAAAATTTCCATATATGTTAAAATAAAATCAACTAAATAAGCAGAGCTTTTTTGAGAGCCAAATTACCTTTAGATAAGGTTTTTTGGTTCTTTTTCGTTTTTCAGGAGATGAGATATTTGAAAAATCTTTTCGGCAGAAGCATAATTTACAGTTCAGAAATGGAAATCGGTTTAAAAAATATTCACAAAATCGTAAACGGTGCAATGCTTCGGCATGAAGAAAACAGTCGCCAAATTGAGTATTTAGAAAAATATTTCACAGGAAAGCAGCCGATACTGGGGCGTAATAAAGTCATTCGTCCTGATGTAAACAATAAGCTTGTTATTAATAACGCTTATTCAATTGTCAGGAATGTAAACGGATATTTTCTAGGCGAACCTATTAAATATGCTTCTAAATACGAAAATAACCGTACTGAAGTCGAGCTTTTAAATAATATGATCGACAGCATTGATAAAGCGTGCGGAGATACTCAGCTTGGTGAGTGTCAATCAATTTGCGGAACCGCATACAGATTAGTTTGTGTAAATGAAGATGCCGAATCGAAAGACAAAGAAATCGCACCATTTTCTATGCCGGTACTAAACCCCAAATATACGGCAGTAATTTATTCGGCAGAAGTGGAAAACAAACCAATTTTAGCTTTTACATACTGCGATATTCTAGATGATAACGGCAATGCTGTGGGCAGAAAATACACAATTTACGATAAAACATATCAGTATATCTTCAAGACTAAAGGAGTAAATACACAAATAAAGTCTGAAGATTTAGTAAAAGGCTATCCAAGACCTCATTTGCTTGGCGTTGTACCCATAATTGAATATCCAAATAATCAATGGAGACTTGGCGACTTTGAAACAGTGCTAACCATTCTTGACGGGCTTAATAAGCTTCAATCTGACAGATTAAATTCAGTTGAGCAACTTGTGAATTCAATACTTGTATTTGTAAATTGTGAACTTAAAGATGGCACGCAAAATCCAGATAAAAAGAGTGATCTCGAAAAGCTAAAAGAGCAACTCGCCATCTCAATTACTTCAAATTCAGCACAGCCGGCAGACATTAAATTTGTTAATTCACAGGTTAATCAAAATGAGGCCGAAACCCTTGCTCAAACACTAATTGATTACGTTTATGCAGTTACAGGAATACCTGACAGAAAAACAAGGTCGAATGGTGGCGGCGACACAGGAGATGCTGTATATCTTCGAGACGGATGGGCTTCACTTGAAGTGGTTGCAAGAATTAAAGAGAGATATTTTAGAAAATCCGAAAAACAAATGCTTAAAATTGTGTGCAAAATACTTGAAACATTTAGAAACATAAAACTAAAACCAATGCACATAGAACCTACGTTTGTAAGAAATAGAACAAACAATTTACTTAATAAAGCTCAGGCAATGTCAGTTTTAAAAGAGCTTCAATTTATTGACCCTATAGACATAGTTACGCTCGGTGGAATATCGGATAACCCGATAGATTTAGTCAAAAGAGGGCTTACATATTACGAAAAGCAGGAGGAAAAAGATGCAGAAAATAATAAAAACACAAGTTCAAAAGAACCTCAAGAAATCGGAAAGGAAAATAAAGAAACTAAAAATTTTTCATGAAATCAGGTGTCCGCACTGTAATAAACTTCTCGGTAAATTTGGCGGAATATACGAAATCAAATGCCAAAGGTGCAAAAACATTATTGAAGGCAATGCAGGATAAAAACACATTAAAGATAAGGAGAGTAGATTATGGAAGATACAAATGAAAAAACTACAGCATCTATACAAGAATCAGAAACCACAAAGCAAGAACCTTTCAAAGTTTTTGAAAGTGAAGAAAAGCTAAGTGAATATTTATCTGATAATTTCAAAGTACGCGAAGAAAAACTCAAAACTAAACTTGAATCTGAAATTAAATCCAAGCTTGAAAAAGAGGCTACTCTTACCGCAGAACAAAAACTCACAGAGAAAATAAAAGAGCTGGAAGACGAAAAGAAAGCAGTTTTAATTGATAAAAATAGAACTAAAGCTGAAAGAGAATTTGTTTCAAAAAATCTTAGTCTTGATGGCTACTCAGAGATTTTAGATTACATAATAAGCGAAGATGAATCAGTGACGCTTGATAAAACAGGAAAACTTATTAAATTTATTGAAACCAATTCACAAAAGATTGCTGATGAAAAAATCAAAAAGGCCATGAAAGATGTAAGCGTGCCAAAGCAAAACGAAGCGAAAGGAGAAAATGTTAATGAGAATATTGCGAAAAACCTAGGGAAATCCAGAGCTGAAATATATAAATCAGCACTCGAAACAATTCAAAAATACCTATAGCAACGTGACGTTGCATCCAAATCGCGCAATAAGGCTTTTTAAAAATTTTACGGAATATTCGCCCGCGATTATTAATCAATTAACATTACAGATTGGAGTTTTTAATTATGAGATTTACAGAAAAAACAGTAACAATGCCACTTGAAATACTATATAGCGACCACTTTGTCGGAATGCCTTGCATGGTTCCGAGTGCCGGAGTCACTCCCGATGCAGATGGTAAAAAGATAGTTAAAGCAGGAACAATTTATCCCGCAAATGATGCTACAGCAAAAGGAGTTTTACTTCATGATACAGACGTAACTTACGGCGATGCGCCGGGTACTATCATAATTCATGGATTTATTGATAATGCAAAACTTGTTAAAAACGGCATAACAGTTACCAGCGCGGCAATATCAGCACTTAAAATGATTGATTTTGTTGGATATACAGCATCACAAGGAGGCAACTAAAAATGAATTTAGGAGATCTATTCACATCAAAAGCAATATCACTTAACTGGTACGAAGCCGCGTCAAATAGGCTTCCATATCTTGGCGAAGGACTATTTCCCGCTAAAAAGAAAATGGGACTAAATTTATCATGGATTAAGGGCTACAGAGGACTTCCGGTATCTTTAATGCCTTCAAATTTTGATGCAAAACCCACCTTCAGAGACAGGATCGGCGTTACAAAACTTGATTCTGAAATGGCGTTTTTCAGGGAAGCTATGATTGTTAAAGAAAAAGATGAGCAAGAAATTATGAATGTGCAGGAATCGGACAGCCCTTATGCTACTGAGATATTAAACAGAATTTTTGATGATGCAAATACTTTAATTGAGGGAGCTTTGGTTGTTCCCGAAAGAATGAGAATGCAGCTCATATCTTCACAAGGTTCGCCGCAAATTGCAATTACCGCAAATAACCTTATATATGCGTATAACTATGATCCGAACGGCGAATTTGCATCTAACAACTATTTAGCACTAACCGGAACCGCCAAATGGAGCGATACTGCAAACTCAGACCCAATGACAGACATTAAAAACGCGCAGGATAAAATTG
>JAEWWM010000016.1 GCA_023458915.1 Bacillota bacterium | reverse complement strand
TAGGATCAATCATCAAAAGTTTCACTTCATCAGGACGGGCATTATAAAGAATGCTTATTATAAACGAGTTTACGCACACTGATTTACCTGACCCGGTGGAACCTGCAATTAAAAGATGCGGCATTTTAGCAAGATCGGTGGTCATAATATTTCCGGAAATATCCCGCCCCAAAACTACGGTTAGCTTACTTTTTGATGACATAAATTTGGAAGAAAATATTAAATCTCGCATATTAACAACACTCACAACTTTGTTGGGAATTTCAACTCCAACCGCAGCTTTACCCGGAATAGGTGCTTCAATTCGCACCCCAGAAGCTGCAAGGTTAAGAGCTATATCATCGGCAAGTGTTGTTATTTTACTTATTTTAACACCCGCTGCCGGCTGAAGTTCATATCGAGTAACAGCAGGACCGCGGTTTATATCCACAATTTTTGTTTGCACATTAAAGCTTTTGAGCACATCGACGAGCATTTTGCCGTTGTGACTAAGTTCAGTGCTTATGTCACCTTCATCAGGAGCAACTGAATTATTTAAAATCTCTACTGGTGGAAACTTGTATTCACTGTTACCGGATTCGTTTTTAATAGCAAAATCAAGGGTGTTTTTGTCACCTTTTTTATTTTCATTTAGTTTATGAGAATCGGATTTTATTTTCGAAACAAATTTTTCCGTAACTTTTGAAATATCTTCTAATTCCTGTGCTAAAGCTCCGCTTTTCGCAGTTTGGAGCGAATCATCTTCATCATCCTTAAACTGTTTTTTGCGGCGATTTATCTCGTTTCCGATGTCAATGTTAATCTGCGAATCTTTGCGATTTTTTGTTTCGAAACTTTTTTCTTCAAGTTTATCTTTTATAATTTTCGCAGGTTTTGAAAAAACGCCAAAAAACTCTATAAGAGTTGCGCCTGTTAAAAACATAACACAAACAAATAAGGTGATTATGTTGATTATTCTCGCCCCCAGAATTCCAAAAGCCCAAATAAATGGCGTACCAAGAAGAGCCCCAAAAATTCCGGAACTTTTATTAAGAGAGCCGCGTTTATATTCTTCTAAAATATAATTAAACCAATTAAAATTTTGGTATTGACCCGTTTTATAAGAAAAAACGTAAAAAAGCGAACATGAAAGAACAATGGTTACAACCGCTATCCAAATTTTAAGTTTTATGTTTTTCCCCGATTTCCCAAGCGCATCCAAAACCGCTATTGAAATAAGAAGAATTGGCCAAAGGATCGAGCAAGTACCAAATAACCCTAAAATAAAGTTATGAATACCAAGCCATATGTTTTCACCCGGAATTAAAACAAAGCAAAGCGAAAGCAAACCTAATCCGAATATCAAAACCGACTCTATAGGATTCTTTACTTTTTGCGTTTTTTTATATTTTTTTTCTCCTAATTTTTTAACTACTTTTGTAGCCAATCCGAACTCTCCTTTATTATTTTTGCTTTACAGTGGCGCACCTGTAAAAATATTAATTCCTCTAAATCTCTCCAAAATACCTATAGTTACCGCTGCCAAACCCACAATAAATGTGTAAATTACAAAAATCATCATTTTATTTGTTTTTAATAACCATTTGAAAAGTATAATAGATAAAAACCCCACGAACGCCGAAACCGCCATACCAATTAAAACAGGAATTAATCCAACATTTGAAATAGCGCCAACTTCAGCGGCGTCTTTAAGCTCCAGGGCGGCGGCCGCAATAATTGCAGGAATTCCCAGAATAAAAGAATAATCAAGAGCTGTCTCCCGGCTTATTCCTCTTAAAAGGCCTGTAGATAAAGTCGACCCCGAACGTGAAAGACCGGGGAAAATCGCTGTAACAAATTGAGTTACACCAACTGAAACCGCGTCCATAATACTAAGTCTCTTTTTGCCGTCCCAAATCTCGCGGCCATTACCGCTATTGACATATGCAAACTTTAGCCTAGTTCTTTTCTGCTTGTTAATTCCCATTTTCAAAAGTATACCAGTTACAATCAGCGAAACTCCTACAAGAATAATATTCTTGTCACTCGCAAGTTCCTCTGCCACACCTTTTATATTAGTGCCACTTCCGGGGACAGGGAGAAAAAGCAAAAACAGGGGTAAAAGTCCGATTATAAGCATCAAAACCATGTTTTGGTCACTGCTTAATTTTTTAAATTGAAATTTACCTGTGAATATATTTTTAATAATTTCAAAAAATGCTGTAATTAGCTTTATGACCGTCTTATAATACACTGCTAAAACAGCAATGAGCGTACCCAGATGCAGCATAACATTAAAAAACAAATTGTTCTCCCGAACCCCTAAAATATGCTGCGAAATAAGCAAATGCCCGCTGCTTGAAATCGGCAAAAATTCCGTAAGCCCCTGGACTACGCCTTGAATTACGGCATCAAAAATTTTCATAAAAAATGTACCCCTAACTCTGGCTTTAACTTAACATTAAAGCTATATGCATAAGTTATGAGTTTAATTATACCAGAATCAGTTTTGAATGTCATGCTTTAACCACTATTATCTAATAAAAACAGTGGTTAAAATTTAATTTTTTAATAATTTATAAACTTTTTCAAATTAAAATACTTCTATAATTTTATTCTGCACACACCATAATGGATAAAGCGTTCTTGCTATATACACATCTTGATTGTCGTGCTCATCACCCCCAGTAATTACGCCGCCCCATTTCTTAACTTCGGGAGGAGCTATATTATCATTTGTACTTAAATATATTGCATAGATTGCTACATCGCTGAGAGTTAAACTTAGTTTTTTGCTTACCCATTTTTCAAGTTCTTCTTTTGATTTAAGTGTATCCGAATCATCTTTTTCAATTTTGACATTTTTAAGAAAATTACGAAATCTTTCATCAAAAGATGTATCAAACACGCCTTTGTATGATGCTTTAACCTGGATATCTTTATTTCCTTTAACTAGCGACGGGTTATCAGCTAGTTTTACAAAAGTTTCGTAACTTACCGGAATTGTTTCTGCTTCTTTCACCAAAGAATCTTTAATATGGTCACCCAGACCTTGCATTTGTACCAATGCATGTGAACACAGTTCATTTAAATTGGCATATCTAGCTAAAGCTTCAATTCTTTTTCTATAAGTTTCGGAAGCAGCTCTTGTTTTGTAAATGTCCGCGCTATTATCGTTACCTTCCACTTCTATCCCAAGCCCAGAAGAATTTTGATATCTATAAGCGTTTCTGTACTCCTGACCTGTGAGATCATCATTCGAATTAGGCAAATTGCACGCTAGTAACTCTGATAAACTTAACCTATAAGTTGTTACAATTTTACTATGTACACTATCCATATTTTCAGAAGGAGATTTTTCATAAACATCCAATAGCTCGCTCCACTGCATTATAATACCAACCAATTCATTGGGACACTTTTCTTCATTACTGGCAAAAATTCCAAATAAGTGTTTTTTTAAATCTATAATATTTCGATCTTTTTCATGTTCTTTAAGAAAACAAAAAATTTTTTTCAACAAATTTATTGCAACTTTATTATTATACAAGCTCTCGCTCTCCAAAGAATGATAACGATAATTTACGTAGTCTGACATTGTTTTTCTGTCCCATCCGGCTTCTGTTTTCTCTGCCTTTGGAAGACCATTATTAAATTCTTCTGTATGAAATTCTGACTTAATTTGCTGAAGTAACCATTCCTTAGAAAGTCCGCTTACATCCGCCGTTCTCCAACGACAAATAACAAAAGGCTTGTAAAAATTATTCAAAAATCCCACTTTATTGTTTTCATCTGTGCGTGTTCTTTGATAAAGCAAATTTCTAAATATAGTCGGATTAACTTGCGGCTCATCATCTCCCAAGACTTTTTGTGCCGCCTCATGAAACTCTTTACTATCTGAATAAAATGATTGTGGTGTGTAATGAATTTTCAAATCTTTCTGAAGGGTGTTTATAATGTTTACAAAATTAGTTACATCCAATCCCATGATACTACCATTTTCACCTTTTATGTCAAGCGTAAGCGCATCGGTATCCACTGACCAATGTGCACTTTGATCGGTATCCACTGACCAATGTGCACTTTGATCTGCTGTTTTTAAAAATCTGCTTACAATACTATTGAATTTAAATAAATTATCTTGCGTGTTTTTATTTAAAGACTTTACATATGTATCAGTAAATAATTTTGTTTTTTCGTAAAGATTATGCACTTGAAGCGCTATGGTTTCTTCCTTTAAAATTACACCAAATTCTGCAGTTTTATGTCTATGCTTATCAGCAATAAACACTGCGGCACTTATACCTGTAGCAACAAGCACTGCCGCTACTGTAACCATTGTGGTTATTTTTGTACTTCGGTTCATTTTTTAACCCTTTCTAAAATATTCGATTAATTCTCTATTTAATATAATTATAATATTTCTTGTACAAAAAAGCAATTAAAAGCCTCTTTAAGATTTTTTCTTTTTTAGTTTACTTTTCGATTTATTTTTTTTAATTTTATTATAAAGGCATTGCAAAGCTTCGGAAAGGGTACCGACATTATCAATAAGCCCTTCTTTAACCGCTCCCTCTCCTTCAACAACTGATCCGATATCAAGAACCAGTTCTTCAGTATTCATGCAAAGTTCGTAAAATCTCTTTTCAGAAATGTTGGAGTTCGCCACAACAAAATCAGCTATGCGTTTTTGCATTTTTTGAAAATATTCAAATGACTGCGGCACACCAACAGTTGTTCCCCCCGCTCTTACCGGGTGAATGGTCATGGTGGCGGAGCGAGCAATGAATGATTCATCAGCGCAAACCGCAAGCGGAACCCCAATTGAGTGTCCACCACCAATAACCATTGAAACACTTGGTTTACTCATCCCTGCAATGAGTTCGGCTATTGCAAGGCCAGCTTCAATATCCCCGCCGACAGTATTTAAAAGCAGCAAAAGGCCTTCGATTTTGGGATCTTCCTCAATTGCTACAAGTTCAGGTATAACATGCTCATATTTTGTGGTTTTATTTTCTTGAGGCAAATAAGTATGGCCTTCAATCTGACCGATTATGGTAAGGCAATAAATTTTTTTATTTTTGTGCCCTGCAATTACAGCGCCAATGTTTTGAATACGCTCATACTGTTTTTCGCTGCCCGTTGGCGCATTTTGAGTGGAGGGTTCAGTTTCTTTGTCGAAATTATTTTTAGCAGAATTTTTATCCTCATATTTTTCTTTACTCATATAACTATCACTTCCTGTTATATTTAGTTTGCCAAAAAAATTCTATTGAATTCATATTTAAGTTTTTGGTTTAAAATTTATAAAAATCATTGACATAATTGATATTTTAATGTTATAATTCATAAAATACATTACATTATCCAGAAAAACCCTGAAAAGAAGGTGACGTAGTGTCAGTAAATAAAAATTTGATTAAATTAGCAGAAAAACTAAAGAATAGTTCTGAATATTCCCAAAAAATAAAAGATTGCAGAACTAGTCAAGAACTGTATGATTACTGCTCTTCTATTGTAAGTGGATATACTAAAGAAGAATTTGATAATTTTGTTAAAGGCTTAATCATCATAAACGGCGAAATTCCCGATAGCAAACTTGAAGCCGTATCCGGTGGAAAACTTAGTAGAGAAGATGCCAAAAAATGGTCTTCGGGCCTTAGTAGAGCTGCAGGATTCGTTACAATAGGCTTAACACTTTCAAAAACTGTGCAGACAATGTATTTTGATGATATTGATAATATGAAACCGGAACAAATAATAGGACTCGTTGATGATATTATAAATTACGGTTTTGAGTTGAAGTAAATCAAAGAAAGAGAGGAAACCGACAATGGAAGAAATAAATGCGAACGCAAAATTAATTAAGTTAATGGAAATTTTAAGCTCAGATTCGGAAAAAGCTCAAGAATTTAGCAACAAAAAAAGTCAAAAAGAACTTTACGACTACTGCATCTCTCTAGTACCTGGCTATTCAGAAACAGAGTTTGCAGAATTTATGGCAAATTTATCTCAGGCATTTAAACTAAAAAATAATAAAAATGGCAACTATGAACTTTCAGAAAAAGATTTAGAAAATGTCAGCGGCGGGGGCTTTGACTTTAGTATACTTTCAGATCTCATTTCATCTTTTAATGCAGGCAAAGATCAGGGAGGAAAGATCGCGAGCGCGATAAGTGGACTTTTTCCGCCGAATTAATGAAATACAAGGGGGTTGTGCATAATGGAAAATAATAATTTAATAAATTTTTTAAACAATGTTTCAGCAGATAAAAATCTCACGTCTGAATTTTTTGCAAAGAAAAATTTTGAAGATATGTACAAATTTGCATTAGAACATTCTAATGGCGGATTTTCTAAAAATGAGCTACAGAAGGCACTAGATATTTTGGAAATATACGCAGATAAGATGAGTAGAGGAAAACTGTCCGAAAGTGAACTTGAACAGATCGCGGGTGGTGGAAAAACTACTGTTGAATTTCAGGGTATACCAACTACCGCTACACATATAGACTACAAAGGCGGTAGTGAAGAAAGCACTCTTAGATCTATTGCAATGTTAGCTGGCCCTGTTGTAAACTTGCTTCTCGGTGGAAGTAATCTTATTACCGGTTGGGTTGAAGCAAAAAGAAAATATGATCTTGAAAGTACCAAACTAAGGATAAAAGAATTAGAGCAGCAGTTAGCACTAGCTAACCAAAATAGAGCGTAAGCGAAATTATATTCAAACATATATACCCGGAGCAGAAAAAATCTGCTCCGGGAGATTTTTTTATTTTTATACCGGATTTACTTTTTAAATCCATCTTTAAGGCCGACACTACGATTAAAAATCAATTTTTCGTCAGAAATACTTTCTTTATCAAGGCAAAAGTATCCCATACGCATAAATTGATAAGATTCGCTGAATTTGATGGATTCAAGACTTTTCTCAACCTTACAGTTTTTCATTATTTTAAGTGAATTTTTGTTAAGTACATTTATAAAATCTCCTTCAGATTCAGGGTCAGAAGTCGTGAATAAATTGTCATAAAGGTTTATTTGCGCATCCACTGCAGTTTTTGAATCTACCCAATGAATCGTGCCTTTAATTTTTCTGCCATCTGTCGTGTTGCCACCTCGAGAATCCGGGTCGTATTCACAGTAAACTTCAATAATTTTGCCCGATTCATCTTTTTTGCAGCCTGTACATTTAACAACATAAGCTGACTTTAAACGTACTTCCATCCCAGGAGAAAGCCTAAAATATTTCGCAGTGGGAACTTCCATAAAATCTTCTGATTCAATATAAAGCTCTTTTGAAAAATTTATTTTCCTTTTACCTGCATTCTCATCATTTGGATTGTTTTCAATTTCAAATTCCTCAGTTTTGTCATCAGGATAATTTGTAATTATAAGTTTAACTGGGTCAAGAACCGCCATAACTCTCTTGGCTTTGAGATTAAGATCTTCGCGCAGACAATGCTCCAAAAAGCTATACTCAACTGTGCTAATTACTTTTGAAACTCCGATTTTTTCACAAAAACTTCTTATAGACGCGGGAGTATAGCCACGGCGCCTTAGTCCTGAAAGAGTCGGAAGGCGAGGATCATCCCAGCCACTAACGTAACCTTCTTTAACAAGGCGAAGAAGCTTTCTTTTGCTCATGACCGTATTATTTATGTTAAGCCTTGCAAATTCAATTTGGCGAGGCTTGGTTTTCAAGTCTTCCATATTGTTTATAACCCAATCATAAAACGGACGGTGATCTTCAAACTCCAGTGTACAAAGTGAGTGAGTTATGTTTTCGATTGCATCTTCAATAGGATGCGCGTAGTCATACATTGGATATATGCACCATTTGTCACCTGTACGGTGGTGATCGGTGTGGATTATGCGATAAATAACAGGGTCACGCATATTAAAATTGCCGGAAGCAAGATCTATTTTCGCACGAAGCGTCATTTTTCCGTCAGGGAATTCACCGTTTTTCATGCGAATAAAAAGGTCAAAACTTTCAGAAATTGGCCTATCACGATATGGGCATTTTGCAGGAATAGACGTATCACCTCTGTTTGCTTTAACTTCATCCTGAGTAAGCTCACAAACATAAGCTAAGCCTTTTTTGATAAGGCCTACTGCATTTTCATACATCACATCAAAATAATCGGATGCGTAATAAAATCTATCTTCCCAATTGTACCCAAGCCATTTTACATCTTCTTTTATAGACTCTACATATTCAACGTCTTCTTTAGTTGGATTGGTATCATCCATGCGTAGATTACACTTACCGCTAAACTTTGCTGCGGCTTCAAAATCAATACATATAGCTTTTGCATGGCCTATATGAAGATATCCATTAGGTTCAGGAGGAAATCTTGTGTGAACGGTTTTACCTTCATACTTTCCACCTGGTGCTATATCTTTTTTTATTTCTTCAAAAATGAAATTACCTGAAATTTCATTTTGCATTTCTAAATTACTGTTTTCCATCACTTTTTCTCCTCTATTTCAGTGTGTTTTCAAGTTTTGTTACAGCATTTTCAATTCTTGTTAGAGATTCCTCTTTGCCGAGAATATCAAGAATTTCAACTGCGCCACCAGGGGTTACTAATTTACCTGAAACTGCAATTCTAACCGGCCACATAACAATTCCGTTTTTAACACCCATATCAGCAGCGGTACTTATAAGTAAATCATGTATTGAATTATAATTCCAAATAGAAAGATTAGAAAACTTATCTTTTACTTTTAAAAGTACATCAAATGAACTTTCTAGCGTGGTTTTGCTTTTTTTATTTTGAAATAAATCTATGTCATAATCAGGAAGCTCCGCAAGAAAGTCAATTATCTCAGAAATTTCATTAAGGCGTGAAATTCTCATCTGAACCAAAGAAGCAATTTTATTTAAATCTAAGTTTGTATTTCTGAGTATCTGTTTAATGTAAGGTTCTGCTAATTTTTCAAATTCTTCAGGTGATTTTATTTTTATATACTCGCTGTTAAACCAATCAAGTTTTTTGTAATCAAAAACGGCTGGCGATTTACTTATCCTTGAAATTGAAAATTCGTGAATCAACTCTTTAAGCGAAAATATTTCGCGGTTGCTTTCCGGACACCACCCTAAAAAAGCAATGTAATTTATTATCGCTTCAGGAAGATACCCTTTTTCAATTAAATCTTCGAAACTAACCGCTCCATGGCGCTTAGAAAGCTTTGAAACAGTGCCATCCTCGTTTTGGCCCATGATAAGTGGCAGGTGAATATAAATTGGAATTTCCCAGCTAAACGCCTTGTAGAGAAGATTATATTTTGGAGTGGATGAAAGATATTCACTTCCGCGCACTACATGGGTTATGCGCATTTCATGATCATCAACAACGTTTGCAAAATTGTAAGTTGGATAGCCGTCGCTTTTAATAAGAATTTGATCTTCAAGTTCTTTATTTTCAACTGTAATTTTTCCAAAAATAGAATCTTCAAATGAAATTTGCCCTTCAAGAGGCATTTTTTGCCGAATTACATATTTTTTATTCTCACTTAAAAATTTACTAACTGTTTCATTGTTAAAGTCACGGCATTTGTCGCGGTAACCAGACTGTGCACCCAAAGATTCTTCATCTTGTTTATCACAAAAGCAATAATAAGCCGCGCCTTTTTCTATAAGTTCCTGTGCATATTTAAGATACTGCCCTTGACGTTCGCTTTGCCTATATGGTCCATATTTCCCGCCAATGTCCGGGCCCTCGTCGTGTTTTAAACCAACTGATTTTAAAGTACTATAAATAATATCTTCAGCACCTTCTACAAAACGAGATCTATCAGTATCTTCGATTCGGAGAATAAAATCTCCGCCTTGTGATTTTGCAATTAGATACTCATAAAGAGCAGTTCTAAGATTACCTATGTGCATATAACCCGTTGGGCTCGGTGCAAATCTTGTTCTGACTTTTTGGCTCATATGATTTTCCTCTACTTTTACTCTATACTTATATTTGCTTTAAAAACTAGTCAAGCCTACTATTAAAATTAAGGTAAGGAGATTTTTGGTATAAAATAAGTCTATCTTAATATTCTTCCATAATAATTAAAGAATTAAAATTGCACTTTCTGCAGTTTTAGAATATTTTTATTTTTAGGCTTTACTTTTATTAATTTTAATAAGATTTTTTATAACGTATTCTTCAAGGCACAGTCCACTTTCCTTAATTTTAGCAGCGTTTTCTGCTCCAACGTACCTAAAATGCCATGGTTCAAAAGTCACTCCGGTGTAATCGCTCCACTTTTTTTGATATCTTTCAATAAAACCGTACTTATGCGCGTTATCCATCAACCATTTATATTCCGAAGTTGTGTAAAAATTATCCGTGACGCCGTTAAAATCCACCGCAAACCCAGTATTGTGCTCGCTTCTGCCAGGTCTTGCAACTACGCGTGAGGCGCGCTCCTCGGCTTCTTCAGTACTTATAACTTCTTTTGCCCTTGATTTTTCAGCTTCAACTTGCCTGTTAAAAAGTTTGGTTTGAAGATTTGTATCGCGGTATCCGGATGATATCCACAAAGTAACCTTTTCTTTTTGGGCAGCTAAGACCATTTTTTCAAGGTCTTCAGATGCAAGAGCTGCAACTTCTTTTCCACGGCAAAGCTTGGTTGTAAACTTCATTCCATCAGGAACTGGATTATCTTTATTTATAACAATCATTTCAGCTGCGCAGGATTTGTTCCATTCAGAAAAATCATAGGGTTTTTCGGGAGATGACTGCGGCTCGGCGCCTTCATTATCGTTTTTTGAAGTATCTATCTTTTTATTTTTTTCTGATTCTCTCTCCAGCTCTTTTCTGCTAAGCTCATCCAGGCCGTCAGTATCCTGCAAAGGCGAATTGTTCCCGGTAGAAGCTGTTGTAATACCTGAAGATTCGCTTTTACTGTCAATAAACATATAAAATGCTACTAAACCGCACAAAAAAAGTACAACTATACCCGAAAATACAGCCCACCATTTCAGATTTTTTCTGGATTTTTTATAAAAACTAATTTTCTTCTTTTCACGCGCGGTTAAACGTCTGTAATCTTTCATTTTATAAATCATTGCACAAAGCGCAAAATTTAATCCTGCCTTTCTCGTAGATGTTCTTAAATATTAACTATACAGGATTTCACCTTTCATATCAACTGCGAGCTTTGAAACCAAAATTTTTGTTTTGTTATTTTTATGAATCAAAATAGAAATCCCATCTCGTGCTTTAATAATTCCTCGGTTAATTTTAATTTCTCCGAAACACTCAATCGGAATTGGAAACTCCGGTTTATTGTCCTCTCCTATTATTCCTCCGTCAATGATTATTTTCGAATCATAGTACCCTTTAATGCTTCTTATAAACCCGCTCCTGATTCGAAGAAGGCCGTTTATATTTAGCGCATAATTCCCGCTTGCAGAAAGGTATTTTCCCGAAGTTACAATAACCTTGGAAGTGGGTTTAGTAGAAAACACAACTCCTCGGCTTACAAAATTATGCCCAGAACTATTCAGATAAACCGCGCAGTTCTCCCCCACCATGTTTATACCGTAACCTTTAAATCCTATGCCGTAGCCACTACTTATGGTAGCGTTGTCATTTAAAATCAAAACCGAATCATCGTGCATTTCAAAAATGCTGCGCGCGGGGTAAAAGGAAAGCGGCTTACGGGTATTATCTACGCACACACTTCCCGCTAAGATTAAAAAACCTTTTTCGTGAATTTTAAATCTTATATGTGACAGCTTTGCGCTTCCTGTTATGCACAAATCTCGATCTATTATAATTTTGTCATTTAAAGAAATTTTATTTTCAAACTTTATTTCGTCGCTACTCGTAATTATTGTGCCGACGTTTGAATCTTTAATCGCGGCGATAAACTCACGTCTGTTTTTAACAGTTCTTATCTCCATATTAGTTATATTTTTTAAGCTTTTATTCATGCGCGCAGCGCTTAAAAGATTCCTGTAATTTTTAACATTTACTTTTTCGCTGTAATCAAGGCTTTCGTACATTTTAAAAGCTTTCTTTATTCTAACGCTGTGATCAATCCACGGAATATCTGGTATAGTGTTTATATATTCTGAAACATATTTGTTATCAATCAATTTTTCAGAAAAATCTGCTTTCTTAACCCCAAACGAATCTACCTTTTTAAATTTTTCGTTTTTTATGTCAAATAAATAAGAATTAAAATAAAGATTTTCTCCAATTACCTTTACTTCTGAATACACAGGGCCATCAAGGTCAAGCATAGCGTGTACAGGGAAATTAACAGAAAGATGCTGTTTATAATTTTTCACTCCTGAAGTTCCGGGAATTATAAAAACCGTTCCTTCAGGCTGAATAAAGGTTTCGTATTTTTGTTCACCATGCTTTTCATAAGAATATTTTGCAGAAATTTCTTCACCTTCAATCAAAAAAGGTGTCCTTGCATAAACATGGTCATGACCACCTATAACTATATCAATTTCCCCTTGATAAGCAAGGTCGATTATTTGTTTGCCGATTTTTTTGACATCAGGATCTTTACTATGCGGACCATTAGAATAGGGTGTTTTATGGGTGAGGAGGATTTTCCAGCGAGTTTTAGCGTTTTTTGCAACTGAAAGCGCCCATTTGTACTGGTTTTTATCAAGCCCCTCTTCACTGCCTGTGTTTGTATTTAAAACTATAAAAGTTGCGTTATTATAAACAAAAGAATAATACATTCCGGCAGATGTATTCTGTGGCGGCAATCCTCCTACATTAAAATGTCCTATAACAGAATTTTCAACGCCTGCTTTGCTTGCGGCCGCGTTTATCCTTGCTTCATGGTTGCCGCTCATGGGTACGACAGCGCTTTCTCGCCAAGCATCACTTTTAAGCACCCAGCTCCATTGATCTTCATTGTTTCCGTCGTCTACAAAATCACCAAGATGCACTACAAAATCGAACTCATTGTCTTTTTTTAAAGCAGCTTCAAACATTCTAGAAAAAACGTTGTAATCATGTTTAACCATACCCTGTGAGTCTGCTAAAATCATGAATTTAAAATTATTTGATGGCGCACCGATTTTAAACTTAAAAATTTGGCTCTTGTGATTTTTCGCGCATATTACTCGGTAATAAACAGTACCCGGCTGCAAATTTTTCAAAGATACTGAATATTTGCTAAAATATTCGATTTTGTAACTTGCAATAAGTCCCAAATTCATTACGGGAATGGTTTTAGGTACACTTTCACAAAAAGCTTTTACTCTCACACTTTCGCTAAAATCAGGATTATAGGAATATTCCAAAAATCCTTCTGTAAAAAAATTGCCTGTGAACCACCTAAAACGTCTTTCTGAAAATACATCTTCGCCCAAAGTTACAGTAATATCAAATGGTTCTTCAGATATATGCTCGCTTTTTTTAAGCGGGTTACTAAGAAAATTTTTATTAACATCGGTTAAAAAACTTCCCGCAACATCCGAAAGTATCTCGCTTGCACCTCTTATAAAACTTGGACTAACGTAGCTCTTCGCAAAATTATAAATTATATCTTTTATGTTAATGTTAAAAAGGCTGAGTACTTGTGAAATCTGCCCTCTGTTCGTTTTTTTGTTTAAAATTGTACGAACCATTACCGAATCGAACGTGACTTTAAAATCAAAGAATATGTCCTCGCTCACTTTTGCTATCACTTCAGATATATACTCCGCCAAAACTTCAATCCATTTTTCAATAAATTCACCTTTCCCGATGTTCGCTAGCGCAGGCTCTATCCAACTTGGAATTTCGCTGGATGATTTATAATAACCCGCTAAAATAAGCGCGGCAAAGTCATATAAAGTCTTTTCCTCCGATGTCCTAGGTTTATATATTTCCGTACCGGAAAGGTTGTGAACTACATCGTCTATTTTCTTTATAATGTAGCTATCATCTAGAATATATTTTTCTTCTATTTGAGCAAGTATATCGTCAAAAGACTTGATTATTTGGTCATCCGTGATAGTTATTTTTTTAATTAAGAATCTCAGCATACCTGCAAATTCAATCTGCACGCCGTCGTAGCGGTACTGCACATCTGCTCTTCCGAGCCCTCTGCCAAGCTCAATTCCTCTTCGCTTTTCAAGCTGATTTTTTATTTTTTGCAAAACAAATTTATGAGGGTCTACCCCCGGCAAAAAAGCTTCTATGCTTTCTTTAATTCCGTTTGACTTTACTTTTTCAAGGAAAGGCCTTAGCGAAGCAACGACTATTTCGCTAAGTTCTCTGCCTCTGTAATCTAAAATTTTATTTTTATCCACTTTAAAAGTCCTTCAAACTATTAAATTTTTCTCCAAACCAGATAATACGCGATAAAGCCTACCCCCCCCCACGCCTCTCCCTTAACCAAACTTAGTTCAAACCGAAAGCCCACATGTACATAAAAGGATTAAAAGAGCTGCGCTCTCTAACTTCTGTGCTGTTAAATAATTTTTGAAAGAGGTTTAATAAAAAAACGATTTGAAAACAGATCTATTCGCTCAACTCTTTGAGGATTTTTATTTCCTTTGCGTATCCTTCAAGACTCTCATGAGGCGTTTCCAAAATAAACGGCAGCTTTTTAAGCATTGGGTGACTTATAATTTTTGCCATAACTTCAAGACCAATAGTTCCTTCGCCAATTTTTTCATGGCGGTCTTTCTTGCTGCCACACGGGTTTTTACTATCATTTAAATGCACAACCTTAAGGTTTTTGAGCCCAATAATCTCATCAAATTCTTCCAAGACACCCTCTAAGTTATTTTTAATATCATACCCGCCGTCAAAAATATGACAGGTATCTAAACATACACCAACATTACCTCTCAAATCAATTTCATCAATAATTCTTTTTATTTCTTCAAAAGTTCCGCCGATTTCGCTGCCCTTACCGGTCATTGTTTCAAGAAGAACCATAGTGGTTTGTTCGGGTTTTAGCGCTGAATTCAAAACATCCGCAATCTGCTTTATTCCGGTATCTAAACCTTGCCCAGTATGGCTTCCGGGATGGAGATTATAGTAACTGTGAGGAACAAGTTCCGTGCGCAAAAGATCATCTTTAAAAATATTTTTCGAAAAGCTCCTTACATGCCTTTCTGCTGAACAGAGGTTAAGTGTATACGGCGCATGAGCAATAATCTGCGCAAATTTTTCTCTCTTGGCTACATTTATAAAATTTTCAATGTCATTTTGATCAACTGCTCTCGCCGTTCCACCCCTTGGATTACGGGTAAAATACTGAAAAGTATTAGCTCCTATTTTCATGGCATTTTCAGCCATAGCTGTAAATCCGTTTACCGATGAAAGATGGCATCCTATATTTATCATTATAAAGCGGTATATTAACTACCGCGTTTCACCGTCCTTTATAAAAAGTTGAGTAAAAATCTTACTTTATTATAAACCAACAAGTTTATAATAACAAAACAGTTTTTTAATTTTCAGCTTTTAAACCATAAACATAAGAAACCGCGAAACCAAGAATAGCCCAAAAAAAGCCTACCATGAAAGTCATGTCAAAAAGTATTGCTTTTTCAAAAAGGCAGTATCCGCAGTAAGCCACAAGTGCCGAAAAAAGCTTTGAAAAAACGCAAAAATAATTGCAATTTACGCACAGAAACATATTTTTGCAAATATCAAGCGCTACCACAAAAGAAAAAATACTAAAAATCAATAATCCAATTATTCCGTAAGAAACAAGAATCGTTAAATAACCATTATGTAAATCCGGATGAATTAGTCCGCCTTTAAGATATTTTTTACTATACATTGTGAGATTCGCCCTGCTGATACCAAAAATCGGGTTGTGCTTGAACATCTCGATTCCCTGTTTAAAAAGAGTAATTCTTCCGCTGCTGACTTCATAATGCTCACGCCCAATATGAAGGTCCGGAACATATTCTTCATTCGGAATCTCGTCGGAATTTTCGACTGTGGTTTCAAAGCTTATATTTCTTATGTTAGAATTCTCGTTTTCGAGATTTTTATTAATTAAAGCTTTGGCGTAAGAATTTTTTGGACTATGTCCTACGGTTTCCTTCTGCTTGTACATATCATTCACCGCTATACCGATAAAATTCTGGCAAACGCCTCTCAGCGCAAACATCGCCGACATAATAATCCCGCAAAAACCTAAGACGATTAAAATGCTCTTTAAAAATTTAATACCATATGAAGACTGACTTTTAAAAAATACATTACAAAACACACGAATTGTGCTGTAAATTATCAAAAACAGGAATGACGCATTGGAATCTGAAAGAAATAGGCAAATGCAATTTAAAAAGACGCAAAGTATTAGAATCCAGTTGCTAATTTGTGCATTTTTAAATTTGCGTTTTACATACGAATCGGAAATTATGTCGCACGCAACAATTGATTCTATCATTGAAAAAGCCAAAATATTCGAATTTGTATAAATTCCGATGAGCCTGTTTTTAAAAATTCCAAGGTAGTAACCGTATGCGCTAAACTCGCGTTTCCAAAAAAGTGTTAAAAGCGAAAAAGCAGCGCAAATTGTGCCAAAATATATAAAAAATTTAAGGATAAAAACCATTTCTTTTTCAATTTCTTCAGGGCTATTTTCAGTATACATCCCATAAAACATAAAAAAACACACGGCGGTATAGTAAACAAGGGCTATATTTGGCACAAACCACATTGACATATGTATAACCGATGTTACAGTCATGCAAACTAAAAACGACCACAAAAGATATTTATATTTAACCTTAAAAGCCCGTTTTTCAATAAAAAAGTTGTGAATTAAAATGAAAAGCCCCCAGGAAAGCACAATGCATTTAACTGCGAGCGACAAAATGTCCAAAAAAGCTAACATTTCGAACGACAGCGTAATTAGATATACTTTCCTAAAAAGGCTGGTATCCAACATACATTCTTTAAATTTAAGCCTTTTTGCGGCTTCGCACACTTTTGTTCACCCCGTTTTTCAAAACTTCTCAGAATTTCTTAAATTTTACTGTAGGTTTTCTTTATAGATTTTTATAATATAGTCTACTTCGTCATCAGTTAAAAGCGTATGAAGCGGCAAGGTTACTTCATTTTTAAACATTTCGTAAGCATTCGGGAAATCAGCTGTATTAAATCCTAAATTTTTATAAGCAGTAAGCATTGGAAGAGGTTTATAATGAACGTTTGCAGTGATTCCTGCTTCTGCTAATTTTTTTATGAACTTATTTCTAAATTCTTCAGATTTACCAAGTAAACGAGTCATATAAAGGTGGCAGCTTGACTTGGAATTTGTGGTTAAATGATCAAGGACCTGCACGTCTTCATTTCTAAAAGCATTGTTATATTTTTTAACTATTTCCCTGCGCCGGCTTAATATTTTTTCATACCGATTGAGTTGAGAAATACCTAAAGCAGCTAGTATATCTATCATATTGCATTTGTAAGCAGGAGAAATTATATCGTACTCCCAACCACCAGCTTTAGATTTTGCAAGAGCATCTTTATTTTGACCGTGAAGTGACAAAAGCATAAAATTTTTGTATATTTCCTCATCACTAACGTTGTTTATAGAAAGCCAGGTAATGCCCCCACCTTCGGCAGTTGTAAGATTTTTAACAGCATGAAAAGAAAAGCTTGTAAAATCAGCTACGTTTCCTGATTTTTTACCATTTTGCTCTGCGCCAAATGAATGCGCAGCATCTGCTAAAACAATAACGCGGCCTATGCTTTCTTGAATTTTATTACTTGGTTTAAATAAATTTTTTTTGCTTTCTAGGATTTCAAAAATTTTATTATAATCACACATAGCTCCACCAATATCTACAGGTATCACTGCTTTTGTGCGGGGAGTTATTGAGGTGGCAAGCTTTTTATAATCCATTTCGAAAGAATCTTTGGCAGTATCTACAAGTACAGGTATCGCTCCAACATGACATATTACACTGCACGAAGCTGTATAAGTGTAAGCACTAGTTATAACTTCATCACCTGGGCCAATGCCAAGAAGTCTTAATGTCATTTCCATGCAAGCAAGTGCTGAATTAAGCGCTACAGCGCTATTTACTCCGCAATATTCGGCTATTTTATTTTCAAAAAGTTTTGTTTTAGGCCCGGTTGTTATCCACCCTGATCTAAGTACTTCATTTACTTCTTTTATGTCATCTTCAGAAATATCCGGCGGCGAAAATTTTATATTATATTTCATAATATAGCCTCCTTATTTTTTAATAACTGCAAAAACTGTTCTTATCATAATTTTTAAATCGTACCAAAATCCAAAATTTTTTATATATTCTAAATTATATTTCATTTTTTGCGGAAGTATTTCATTAATATAGGTTGACTCGGTGTCAGAAGAATTTTCAAGAAGCTGTGATTCATTTTTATAAAGTATGCTAGTCATTGATGTAACTCCCGCAGGCATTAAAAGAGTAGCATTCATTTCAGGAGTATAACACAAGACATACTTAGGAACTTCTGGGCGAACTCCAACAAAAGAAAGGTCACCTGTTAAAATATTAAAAAGTTGAGGAAGTTCATCGAGTCTTAATTTTCTAAGCCATTTGCCACACTTTGTTACTCTTACATCTTCGCCGGATGTAACTGAAGGGCCTAAATTCTCAGCATTAATAACCATGGTTCTGAATTTAAAAACGCTAAATATTTTACCACCTTTTGTAACTCGTTTTTGCTTAAATATCGCACCGCCTTTGGAATCTAACTTTATAATTAGATAAATCATGATAAGCAGCGGCAATAAAAAAATTATTAAAATTGCAGACATAATCACATCAAACGCTCTTTTAAAAACCAAAGCGCTTTTTCGCTTTTTAAGAATATCGTAATATTTTCGAACTTCTTCGTTTTGCATCCTTTCGGGTAGCTCTTCCCATGTAGGTAAAATAATTCACCACACCTTAAATTTAATTTTAAAAATTTAATATACACATAATTATACTCATACAGCGTTTATTTTCAACATTCTCAAGTTCAATAAATACCTCTTTCGAATAATTTATGAATTTTATGGCAATAATAATGGTGCTTATTACCTAATAATTCAAAAAGGTGATGTGAATTATGGCAGTAGCTCTTATTCGAACTGTAATTTTGTATATAATAATCATTTTTTCAATAAAAATGATGGGCAAACGCCAGATAAGCGACCTTCAAACTTCTGAGCTCGTTATCACGATTCTTATTTCAAACATAGCAGCAAGACCAATGGAAGAAACTGCTCAGCCGTTGCTTAGCAGCTTAGTGCCCATTGCAGTTTTAATATGCTGCGAGATATTTGTATCAATTATAATGCTCAAAAATTCAAAGATAAGACAAGCTGTTTGCGGTAAACCAGTGGTTGTTATAAACGAAGGTAAAGTACAGCAAGATGCTCTCAAGCTCCTTAGGATAAGCACTGAAGATCTTTTCGAACAACTCAGGCAAATGGAAGTGTTTTGTCTTGAGGATGTTTGGTTTGCAATTATGGAAACAAGCGGAAAAATGAGCGTTCTTAAAAAAACTGAGAAAGAGCCACCTGACGCCGCTACCCTTGGCATAGCTGTACCACAAGGCAAAGTCGATGCGGTTGTCGTCAGTGATGGAAATATTTCGAATTTTTCACTTTCCTTTTGTGGACTTAGTGAAGAATGGCTTGAAGGGATTTTGCAAGGGCAAAAAGTAAAATTAAAAGATGTATTTATAATGACCGCAAATAAATCAAAAGAATTTAACATTATAAAAAAGGAGATAACAACATGAAAAAAGTGCTCTCAACTTTAATCTTAGCCGTTTTGGCGATTGCGGTATGTTGTTTTTGCCTTTTTTACGTTGTAGCAGTTTCACATAAAGCAAAAGATTCAGTTGACAACATCCAGTCAGATATTACAACTAGTGATTATGAAGCCGCTAGAGAAGAAGTTCAAAATCTAGATGAAATTTTGGAAAGCCATCACACGATGCTTTCAGCACTTGTCCACCACAGCGTACTTGAAGAAATTGAAGAATCTATAACCGTGCTCAAAACCTTATTAGAACGCACAGACGAAAATGAAAAAGCGGAATTTTGGTTTGAAAGCTCCCGCGCACTTGCAAGAATAAAAAACCTTAGGGATCTTGAAATACCGTCGGTTGGTAATATTTTGTAAAAAATACCATTTAAACTCACTGAAATTGTATTACTACTGACATTGCTAAATTTTCATATACGAGTTCTTGTTTTTCTTTGCCGTACGGCGGGAAGAAACGGAGAAATTTATGATAATTTTGCATTGCCCCACTACTCATGCTATTTACATGATATTTTTTAGCAGATATAATTAAAAAACACATTATTTGCTGCTTTTAAGAGGTATTCATGAGTATTGAAAAAATTTCGGTTATAATTCCGGTTTTAAATGAAGAAAAATACATTGAAAATTGCTTAAATTCGCTTCTTTTTCAAGATTACCCTAAAGAAAATTTAGAAATTTTATTAATTGATGGTATGTCGAACGATGCCACAGTTGAAATTATAAAAAAATATACAAATAAATACAGCTTCATAAAGCTGCTTTTAAATCCGAAAAAGACGGTTCAGTATGCTCTTAACATTGGAATAGAAAACGCGCAGGGAGAATATATAGTGCGAATGGATGCACACGCCTCTTATGCACCGAATTACGTATCAAAATGTATCGAATTTCTTAAAAAAACTGGAGCTGCAAATGTCGGTGGACCGACTATTGTTAAAGGCGAAAGCTTCATTCAAAAAATTATCGCTGCAGCGTATAACTCCCCTTTTGCACTTGGCGGAAGCCGCCACTACGAGAAAAATTTTGAAGGTTATGCTGATACTGTCGCTTGGGGGACTTTTAAGAAGCAAACTTTAGTAGACCTTGGAATGTACGACGAGCGATTGCCCCGCAGCGAAGACGATGATCTTAACTTTAGAATAACTCGAAGTGGCGGGGAAATATTTATAACTCCGGAAATCAAAAGCATCTATTACCCGAAAGATAGTTTTAAAAAATTATTTATTCAGTATTTTAATTATGGGCTTTGGAAAGTTGCAGTAATAAAAAAGCACCGCAAACCCTCAAGGCTTGCTCACCTTGTGCCGATGCTTTTTGTTGCATTTATAGCAGTTTTTGGTATACTATCATTTGTTTCAAAATTTTTTCTTTATGTATTCACAAGTATTATGGCGCTTTACTTAGCTATTGATTTCTATTTTTCGTTTAATAATAAGTACGCGAAAAAATTGACAAAAAAAGTCGCTTTAATGCTGGCACATTTAATAATTCATGTTTCTTATGGCTTGGGATTTTGGGTAGGAATATTTAAATTTTGGAACACTCGATGGGGTTAAATTTATTCCCAAACTGATTAGAATGCAATTTTTTAAGGAAAATTGCTTTTCGCAAAATTCTGTTAGTTTTATTAGTTTTAAAGGTTAAAGGCAAAGGACGGTTATAAAAATGTCTATTCAAAGTTTTATTACCAACTATAAATATATATATGAAAGTGTACCGATTGAACTGACTCCAAGGCAAATCAGAAAATTACAGCTAAGAAGCCTTGAAATTTTGCTATATTTTAAAAAATTTTGCGAAGAACACGATCTTCTTTTTTACCTTTGTGGCGGATGCTGTATAGGTGCAATTCGTAACAAAGGTTTTATTCCATGGGATGACGATGTCGATATATTTATGCCACGCAAAGACTATGAAAAATTAAGTAAACTTTGGGATAAACATGCTGATACAAAGAGGTATTCCCTTAACCGAACTTCAAAAGATAAATTTGTAGGTCACATAATGACCACGATCATAGACAATAACACAAAAGTAGTTCGCCCATGGCAAAAAGGCAAAGATGGGCATAAAGGCGTTATGATGGATGTACTACCGCTCGATGGCTGCGCACCAAAGGGCGTAAAACGAAAAATTCAAATGATGTGGAGCATGATATTTTCGCTTTATTGCTCGCGCATGATACCGGTTAATCACGGCGAGCGCACAGCTAAAATGTGCAAATTCCTTTTAAAAATTTTTCCGACGAATGAATCAAAATATAATGTATGGAAATTTGCTGAAAAGCAGATGAGTAAATACCTGATCTCTGATTCACAATATATTACTGAGCTTTGTTCTGGTCCAGGTTATATGAAAAATGAGTACCCGAAGGAAATATTTGAAAAAGCTGTTTATAAAGAGTTTGAAGGTTACATGATGCCGCTACCTATAGGATACAACGAATATCTTAAAATAGCTTTTGGGGATTATATGACTCTTCCACCAAAAGAAAAGCAGGTTCCAACTCATGATATAATATACATGGATCTCTAAGTAAACTTCTTCCTAAACAAACCGGGCAGCAAATTTTTAAAAATTGCTTTTTGCTCAAAGCTTGCTGAAAGATCTATATATGTTCTATTAATTTTTTATGAAACCTTATCTAGTTTTGAAAAAGTTTAAAATAATTCACTATCTATTTTTTAATGTTTCGGAGGTAAAAATGATATTTGCAGGAATAGTAGCCGGCGGAATCGGTAACAGAATGAACCTCTCAGGGCTTCCAAAGCAGTTTTTGCCTCTTGGAGAAAGTAGGAAGCCTATAATAATTCATACTTTAGAAAAATTTCTTCTTTGTGAAAAAATAGATTACATCTATCTCGGAGTTCATAAAGACTGGGTAGGCTATGCCGAAGAACTTTTAAAAAAATATGATGTAAACAACAATAAAGTGTTTATAATCGAGGGCGGCGCAGACCGAAATCTTACCATCTTAAACATTATAAATGAAATTGAAAAAAAATACGAAAAAAACAGTGAACATATAATTGTAACTCATGACGCCGTAAGGCCTTTTGTTACGCTCAAAATGATAAACGAAAACATAGAAGCTGCGGTCGAATGCGGCGCATGCGACACCGTTGTCCCTGCGGTTGATACCATAATTGATTCGACAGATGGAAAATATATAACAAGTGTGCCAAACAGGAGTTCAATGTATCAGGGTCAAACTCCACAAAGCTTTAATATGGCAGAACTTAAAAGCCTTTATGAGGATTTAAAATCCGAAGAAAAAGAATTATTAACTGACGCTTGCAAAATATTTGTTGTTAGGAATAAACCTGTAAAGCTTGTGGCTGGCGATACTTTTAACATAAAAATCA
>JAEWWM010000015.1 GCA_023458915.1 Bacillota bacterium | reverse complement strand
TAACTGATGCAGATAATGCTACCAGAAAGATAAACTTTGATTATGAGTCATACAGCGATCACGCTGATATTACAATAAGCAATGTCAACTGTAATTTAAATATAAGCGTGAATTTAGATATGGAACAGACCCCGGTTACATTTAATCCCATTACAGGGCTTGGGTACTACAGTGCTACAATGAACAAGGATAGCGACGGTAACCCGGACCCAGCAAGCGTTACAATTGGCGACCAAATAAGAGGTATTATCACAGTAAATTATAATAGCGATTATTTCTTTGCTGTAAAAGCAGACGCAGGTTATGATATCAATTCCAGTGCTTTTGTTTTAAAAGCAAACGGAACCAATCTATCACCTGTTACCACTTTTATCGATAGTTCTAATAATAGTTACAAAATATTTGAGATCCCTTCTATAAAAAATAATATCAGCATCACGGGCTTCGTTCCGAAGACTCAGTGTACAATTTCTTTTGCGGGAGACCCAAATTTTAATGTTACCTATTACCAGGATAATTTAAAAATTGCAAATAATACTTTAAATGTTTCGTATGGAGGAAGCACTTCGTTTCAAATTTCGCTTGAAGATAAATGCAACCAGTCTGATATGAAAGTTTACATGTATAATGTCGACTCAAATGGTAACAAAAGCGGGCAGCAAGAGCTAAATTCAGTAGGGGGAACATATCTGATTTCAAATATTACCGGAAATTTAGCTGTCGAAGTCGCAAACTTAACGCTTAACCAGTATGTTCTCAATTTTGTGTCTAGTAATAGCGTAGACTATATTTCATATGACAGCTCAGGTGCAGGTACAACTATGTCCGGGACTGCGTTTGCAAATTTTGGATCTAATTTCACTTTTGGGGTGCAAGCGAAAACAGGATATACTATAGATTCCTCTATGATTGTAAACTGCAGGAGCGCAAGTGGCGTGAACAAAGCCTTGGTGGCAGACTCCACCACAGGGAAATACACAATTCCCAATATTCAGGAAGATTATACTATCACAGTGCAAAACGTAAACAGCGCTGTATATACAATTACTCTTTCACCAGTGGACGGAATAACTTATTATAATAGCACCGGTACTGTTATTTCGGGCAGTGTTAAAATAAAATACGCGCAAAACTTTGAATTTGGCGTGAGTGTTGCCGACGCTTATGACGATTCTGCCGCCGGAATGTATATAGTAGTAAATAACGGTCAAACTGCAGGCCTCAGCGCACAAAAACTTGAATCCGGAAAATATATAATTCCAAATATCACACAAGATGTAACAATACGGATTGGAAACATCAAGAAAAATCAGTTTACCGTAACTTTAACAAAAATAGCAGGAATAGACTATTACGGCTCTTCCGGACAAATAATAACAGGAGATAATCAAGTTGATTACGATGGTTTGCTTTCATTCAGAGTTAATTTGTATTCGGCGTATTCTGATTCCGATATAACGGTTATGCTTGGTAATAATGTGATGACAAGTAATAGTGCGGGAGTTTACACGATATCTGAAATAGAAGAAAACAAAACCGTTACCGTTTTGGGTATTAAAATGAATGCGGAAGAAGCGCTTATAAATAAAATTAATAGTTTGCCTTCAAGTATTAGCAATATAGATGATATAAACGTGATTATAGAAGTATCTCGGACCTATAATAACTTATCACCTGACGCTAAAAAAAAGATTACGAATATTGCTGTTCTTGAAAAACTGCAACAACAAGTAGGCGCTATACAGCACACAAGCAATAGTGTTACGGTACAAGGCGTAGATTGGTATGTGAAGCTGGTAGTTAATCCTATTTCATCAGATGCAGATGCATGCACGAGAATATATCAGAAACTTAGCTCAGAATATATACTTTCTCTTTATGATATTTATCTTTGGGATGTTTTAAGCGACACGCGCTATACCCTTCCAAGTGGGCAAACTGCTTTAATTACCATACCAACACCAGATATGACTTACTTCGAAAACCCTGATGGCATACATGAAACATCTGATGGTAAACTTGATTTTTTGCCACTTACGTTTAAAGGTAGCAATACCACATTTGAAGTAAGTTCATTTAGTGTTATGGGTGTTGTAGCCAACAGATCATCAACTCCGGGAAGGTCTTCGCTTTTAGACGCCGCAGATGCTAACATTGCAGCTATAAAAGATGTTGTGCTTACTAATTTTAACAGTGGCTCTTCACAGGAAAACAACTCGAGTAACACAGCGGTTAATAACAATGCTACACCAAGTACAACTCCTACAAGTGATAGCCCGAGTGAAGGAAACATAAGCGAAAATTTTAAAAGCAGCAGTAATGAGGTTACACTGGGAGGGAGTGCACTAAGACTTGTTCTAATTCTTATGATTGCCATTTTGATAGCTATTTCTATATGGGTTATTGTAAGAGGCAGAAAAAAGCGCAAAAAATAAAAACTTTACAAAAATAAGGGAATGACAGTAAAGTAATTATTTTAATTTTCCTTCCCACCTTATTGCAGGAAGGGAAATAGTCAAATTGTTGCAAATTGAATACCAAAAAATAAATAACAAATTATGGTAAATAAATAGTAAATAATGGTAATAGGGGTAATTTTATTGATAAACGGTTTTTATGGTTATATAATAATTTCAAAAAAACCGGGGTGAACTAAGATTATTTCCCAAGCTATAAAAAAATTAAGACAACAGTCGAAATATACGCAAAAAGAGGTGGCCGATAGATTAGGCATAGATCGGTCTACTTATTCTTATTATGAACTCGGAAAAATAACTCCCGACATACCAACAATAATGCACCTTTCGGAGATATTTGGTGTTCACTATACCAAAATTTTGGAATTTGAAGATGTAAATAGATTTTTGGATAGCCAAGGCGATAAAGAAGGGTATAATTATATAAGCGAAAGTATACACGAAAAAAAAATAAGCATGCATATTTCTAATAACCTTACTAAAGAAGAGCAGGATATTCTTGTGGCATTTCGGCTGCTTTCGTATGATTCGCAAAAAGCTGCGCTAGAATTTATATCTCAAAAATTTAAAAATGATAGAAGCAAAAATAAAAATTAATGGTGACTTTTTAAAGAAATTGTAGTATAATAAAATTACGAATTATTTATTATATTCTGGCTCGTTGGTCAAGCGGTTAAGACACTGGCCTCTCACGCCGGTAACACGGGTTCGAACCCCGTACGAGTCACCAGAATTTTTAATCTAAATTCGCTAAGAGAGTATTTTTTAACTTTCTCTTTAAATTGGACATTTCATTCCCAAAAAATAGCTTGACTTCTTTTGAAAAGTTTTTATAATTATAGGCGCTGTTTATTTTTATATTGATTTGAGTAAGCGTAGTAGATATAGAATTTAATATTCCTCAATAGCTCAGTTGGTAGAGCATGCGGCTGTTAACCGCAGGGTCGTTGGTTCGAGTCCAACTTGAGGAGCCACTAAAATCTCATTATTGTGAGATTTTTTTATTTTTTATATTGTTGTTATTAAACAGTAAAACAAAAACATTATGAACCTTAAATAAGTTGATAATTATTTTATTTCAATTCCGCCAAATATTGTGTTGGATTTTATATAAATAGTATTGAAGTCTTCATTATAACCCTCTGTTTTATTATCTACCCCACCCAATATGTTGTTATTGTCCATTATTTTTACATTTATATTTTTAGGTACAGTTATTTCGCATCCGCCAAATACTGAAGAAGCAGTTATAACAACGTCATTTTCTATGATTGCTTCACTTAAATCTAATTTAATTCCACCAAAAGTAGCTGATATATCTGCACCTTCAAACTTTTCATTACGATAAACTCTATTTGTACCACTAAAAAATGCAGTAAAGCTAACTACTCCAGTTTTATTTTTAATATCTTTAGGGGTATTCATTTCAAAATTGTGATTTTTGAAAAATATTGCATTAATTCCTAAAATTATAATAAACATTGATAGTAATATCTTCCATATCATGCCTGTGTTTATCAAATGTTGTTGGTGCAGAAGCAGTGTAATACCCACGGACAAAAAAATAAGACTTCCGGTTTTGTTTTCTTTAGTAAATAAGTCAATTAAAGCTGGCACAATTATAAATAAAGTCCACCATCCTGCAAATAAAGAAAACATATTAAATATTCCTAAAAAATTACCCAGTAAACTAACCCCAATCAACATTAAACAAATTCCCCACATAGTTCTATGCATTAATAACACCTCTTTTATAAAAATAATTTATTAGAGACAAATTTTCATTTATCATGATATCACAATAAATTTTAATTAGAAAGACCTAGTTTTTATGTCTAATCAGGATTTTTTATATGATAAAATGATATACTTTGTTATTATACCCTCATTTCATCTCATGCACTCAGTGGTACTCCCGAAACTGCATTTTTCTTGACATACGACTTTTTAATTTCATATAATTATATGTGATAAAATCAGTTTAAATTTTTGTGTATAATTATTTTTCACTGGTGGTAAATAAATCAGTGGAAAGGAAAATACATATTTTAAAACAAAATATTAGTAAAACGGAGTGATTTATTTTGGCAAAGCAGGTTATTTTAACCGAAGAAGGGTTAAAAAACTTAGAAAATGAACTTGAAAACTTAAAAACCGTTCGAAGGAAAGAAGTAGCGGAAAAAATAAAAGTAGCACTTTCATTCGGAGACCTTTCCGAAAACAGCGAATATGACGAAGCCAAAAATGAACAAGCGTTTATGGAATCGAGAATACTTGAAATTGAAGCTATGCTCAAAAACGTTAAAATTATAGATGAACGTGAGCTTAGCACGGATATTGTTCACGTGGGCTCAAAAGTTAAAGTTAAAGATTTAAAGCTTGGAGAAACGGCTGATTACAGAATAGTAGGTTCCAGTGAAGCTGACCCGCGTGAAGGAAGAATTTCTGACGAATCCCCTGTTGGAGCTGCTGTTTTAGGTCATAAAGAAGGAGAAACCGTTACAGCAGAAACTCCTGGCGGATTGGTTAAGTACAAAATACTTGAGATATATAAATAAAAAGGACAAAGTTTTTATGGATAACAAAACTGATTTAGAAAACAGCTCATTGCCAAATGAGGACGATATAAATGAGATAATGAAAATAAGGCGTGATAAATTTTCATTTTTAAAAGAAAATGAGAAAAATCCGTTTGAAATAACAAATTTTAACCAAAAAAATTACGCTGAAGAAATAAAAGAAAATTTTGAAAATTTAGAAGGAAAAGATGTTACTATCGCCGGCAGAATTGTAAGCTGGAGAGATATGGGCAAAGCATCTTTTATGGATGTACTTGATTCAAGCGGCAAAATACAAGTTTATGTAAAGATAGATGACGTTGGAGAAGAAAAATACACGGAAATGTCTTCTTCATGGGACATAGGAGACATTGTCGGAATATTAGGATTTGTGTTTAAAACTCGCAGGGGTGAAATTTCTGTACATGTAAAAGAAATAACTCTTCTTTCAAAGTCTTTTTTACCTCTTCCCGAAAAGTTTCACGGCCTTAAAGACACCGACACCAGATACCGCCAAAGATATCTTGATTTGATATCTTCGCCGGAAATAAAAGATACGTTTATCAAAAGAAGCAAAATTATAAAAACTATAAGAAACTACCTTGATAATCAAGGGTTTATAGAAGTTGAAACTCCAATATTAAACGTTATTCCTGGGGGAGCAGCAGCAAGGCCATTTGTAACTCACCATAATACGCTTGATATGGATTTGTATTTAAGAATTGCTCCTGAACTTTACCTTAAAAAATTAATAGTAGGTGGCATGGACAAAATCTACGAACTCGGGCGTCTTTTTAGGAATGAGGGTATGTCCACTCGCCATAACCCCGAATTTACAAGTATTGAAATTTATGAAGCTTATGCGGATTATAAATCAATGATGAGCCTTACTGAAAATCTTATCCGCAGTTGCGCTTTAGCTTCTGCGGGTACGGAAGAAATTGAGTATCAAGGCGAAAAAATAGATCTTTCAAAGCCTTTTGAACGATTAACTATGGTTGACGCGGTTAAAAAATACACTGGCATGGACTTTTCTGAGTTTGCCGGTAATGCTGAAAAAGCTTTGGAATATGCTAAATCTTTAGGTGTAGAATGTAAAGCGGCTGATTCATGGGGCGAAATTTTAAATAAAGTTTTTGAAGAAAAAGTTGAAGAAAACCTCGTTCAACCCGTTTTTATTTATGATTATCCGGTCGAAGTGTCATTTCTTTCAAAGAGAAAGTCTGATAAACCTTATTTCGTGGAACGTTTTGAGCTCTTTATTACAAGGCGAGAAATTGCAAACGCTTATTCCGAACTTAATGATCCAATTGATCAAAGAGCGCGCTTTGAACATCAAATGAAGCTTCGCGATGCAGGTGACGACGAAGCGAATATGATTGATGAAGACTTTATTACTGCGCTCGAATACGGCATGCCTCCAACAGGAGGCCTTGGGATAGGAATAGATAGGCTCGCCATGCTTTTAACTAATAGCCCTTCTATTCGCGATGTTGTTTTTTTCCCAACAATGAAACCGCGAGATTAGTGTAAAATAAAAGAATGTAAAATTTGTATAAACAAGTTCTTGTTTCCCCTCCACTGATAGCGGAGGAGAAACATAAAATCTACCTTAAATTATTACCGACTAAAATAGAAAGGTATGATATTTGAGTGAATAAAAAGAAAATTTTAATAGCGGTTTTAGGTGTGGTTTTTATTATAGGTGTTGCTGTAGCTGCGTTTGTGTTATTAAATAAAAAAACTTCTGTGCCTGTGGAAAAACCCGCAAAAGAAAATATAAAAGAATATTGTTTGTCTCCCGAATTTGCGTTGGTTGCAGGAATAGGGGACAGGCTTAACGCAATGTCAGATCTAATTCATTATGATATAGCCTTCAATAAAAGAAATTTTGCAGGAAAATCTGATGAACATGAAAATTTAAATTCGGATTTTATATTTAGCGAATTGCCTGATAATAATAAGGGCAAAAAATATATAGATTATACTTATGCGGTCAGTCCAGAAGGCAAAGAGGGCGTTGTTTACGGAAATACATTTCACCGTAGTTGGGCATATGCAAATGAACACGCAGATGAAATTTATAAGCTTTTGAATATAGATAAAAAGAAAAAAGAAATTTTAAAAAAATATAATGTTCCGAGTGATTATTTTGATAACAGTATATCCCTTCATATCCGCTGTGGAGACACAAAAAATAAACGAGTAGAGCCGTTTGAAAAATATCGCAATGCTGTTAAATATATAAATCAAAAAACAGGCGCAAATAAAGTGATATGTTTTTACGAAAATGATGATTTTTCTGTAAAAACAGCAACCGGTATAATAGATAAACTTAAGAAAGAATTTCCAAATATTAAATTTGAAAAATGCATGCATGTTGACACAGATTCAGAAGAGTTCCTGATGATGAGCATGTGTAAGCATAATATACAATCTTATTCTTATTTTGTGAAATGGGCTACTAATTTTAACACTAATCCGGATAAAGTTATTTTTAAAATGCATTTCGATCGTTGGGGAGATTATAATGGCAACGGTTTTTGTGATTATGATTACAAAGAAAAATAAGTAT
>JAEWWM010000014.1 GCA_023458915.1 Bacillota bacterium | reverse complement strand
AACGGCAGAAGGCGTGCTGTATTTCGGGAGGACGAAAACGATGACGATGAAGACATGAGTATAACGCTGCATTACGATATTTACGATGAATACCAAGTTAGAACTATGAACGGATTATTGGATACCGAGAATGACCTCTCTTTATGCAGTAGCACAGCAACCAGTTTGGCCAAACTAAGAGCGTATGCAGGGAATCCTGATTTAAAAGTTTATTTCAAATGGGGAGAAATAGAGTGTTATGGCCTTTTAGCGAGTGTGGATTTTACATATACAACATTTTCACCGTGGGGATCACCGTTAAAGGCCGATGCTACAGTTGTAATAAAAAAAGAACATTTAGGTTTTGACAATAACGATGAGGAAAAAAAGCCTAACAGTTTAGGTGAATTAAGTTTTGCTTATAAATCAGTACAGGTTTATTCAAAAGCAGAAAGTGTAGTAAACCGCGTTGCTTTAGGATTAACACAAGCATTAAGATAAAAAACAAAAAAGCGAAACAATTTATAAAGTTTCGTCTTTTTGTTCACTATTAATTTTTATTTATCTAAATTGCATCCATTAGCATTTTTTTTAAGAATTCTTTTCTGGAATAAGAACAGTTCAGTCTTTTGGTAATCAAAATATTGAAAATCAAAAAACAATATACTAAACTGCAGGAACATGTATAATTAAAAGGATTGGTTATGTGAGTACATTTTTTAAAAAATCAACCTACAGTGTTCCTTCTTTATTGATATTAACAACATATTTTCCAATTTTTGATTTCAAAGTGATTAAAAAACAAAAGACAGTGTTCGGATTTTCATGGCGTTTTGTAATTTAAATTTATTGTACTTTGATGTGGCTTTTAGCCTGTTTTTGTAAAAACTAACATCAAAAATTTTTGTTGTTAACTTTTTATTCCTAAACTGACTTCATAAATACTGTAGTGAATTTAATGAAACTATCCGCCGCGCACGCGGCAAAACCGCACTATTGAACTCACTTAATAACACATTAATGCGTGTTAAAGAATTGTGCAACCTTCCTTTCTATAAAGCCCTCTCTTAACACAAGTGCTTCTAATAAAAGATAACACTTCGCTTATGCCTTTATTAGTTTTTGCTGAAGTAAGCATGAGCTGAACGCTTTTCATCGGGCCAATGAACTTATATAGTTCTTTGAGGTTTTTTTCATAATCCGGGCTTTCCAATTTTTTATCAATTTTGCTACCAACAAAGGCGATTGTCGCGCCCGAAGCTACATCTGATACTTGATCATAAAGTTTTTCCAGGCGAATGATATTGGTTTCGTCATATTTTTGTGCCAAATCGTAAACAATAAACACATACCCTACAAAACGATTACAATTATCTATCGAATTATTACCTAGTTTTTCTACTACTGCTTGACGCATTTCTATAGCTCCGGGCGAATCAAATAAATGTAATTTATATTTATAGTTTTTTATATCAATATCTATTGGTGCATGCTCTGTTACTTTTTTAGTTATAGGTATACCTTCGTTATAGTCACCCCCCAGTATCCTATTACAAATTTGCGTTTTACCACTTGATGCCTCGCCGATAAAAAAAGCTGTTATATGATATTCAGCAGCATGCACTAAAAGCGTTGAGCACATGCACACCGTAATTGCGAATAAAAAAGCAAAAAACTTTTTGATTTTCATAATTTTAACACAACTCCATTTATTTAATTTAAGTTCTTATCTAGTACTTTTTAAATTATGCTTATGTTGCTAATCAAGTTTTTCTCTTATGCTACCAAAACTTATACCATTTACTACAAAATACTACAAAATTCACTACAAAACTTATACCGCTTATTATTAGAAGATTTCGGCTCGTCGTCAGATTCGACAACGGACTTGTCTGTCCACCAGATAGCTATTGTAACGCCCTCAAGAGTACGCAAAGGATGTAAACTGTCGACCCGAGTGTTCCAACGATTATCAATTCCTAAACTGCGTTCAAGGCGTACAAGATGCTCGTACACTTTATCCTTGCGCTCTCCAATTGATTCCAATCCTTTATCGTATTCTTTTCCGTTGTATGAAATAGCCATAAAACACTGATTCCAATTCGAATTAATTAAAAAATTAATGCAACTGTGGATCATTGTGGGACAGTCGTATATTGTGCTTTTGAGCCCAGCATTTTTATAGGTAATTCCATTTAACCCTTTGTCTGTATCATCTCCTATGTTATACAAAACAATGGTCATTACGCAATTTTCAATCTTTTTTTTAACTTCGTCTCTATTTTCGCTTTGTAGGTCAGAAAATTTTATTTTTTCGAATTTAATCTTATATTTCCTTTGGTAACAGTCAATAACTCCTATGTTTTGTTTTTGCAAATCTTTGTCATTTTCACAAGTAAAAGTGCCTCCACAAGAAAGTGTTTTTTTGGGGGAAGAAAAATCAGCTTCACGTTCACAAAGACTGGTCACATACCTGTTCATTACTGCATCGTCTTCACATATTACTGCAACACTTTTTTCATTTGTCACTACGGAATTTTTATTATTGACTGCGCTTACACTTCCAGACTGAGTGTAGATAAATAAAGCGGCGATGGCAAGAACCACCGGAATCACCGGAGCCGCCAGCATATACTTTTTCATAGTCGACCCTCCTGTTTTTGTTGACTTTTCATCTTTTGCGATTACAACAGCACTGTTCATTGCTAATAAAGTTGACAATAGCGCTGACAACAATAATTTAAGTTTTGGCCTTTTTGTCATTATGTACCTCCTGTGATTTAATATAGGTTGTATTTCATAAAAGTATTAGCCAAAGTTTTTGCTAACGAAAAAGTCTAACTAATAATAAACCGGCCTTTCTCAAAATCCTTTATTATCTGTTTTGCTTTCTTCAGTAAAATAAGTAATCTGATCACAACTCTTATAAAAATCTTTAAATTTCAACCAAAAGTAACCATCTGTGTTCCTATCTTTATAAGTATATAGATTCCCGGCACTATCATAAGTGGGCACAAACCATCCCCAGGGATTGCGACAAAAAATCCATTTTATGCCATTTTTATCTTTAAGTACTTGTGTAACGGAATATGTGTGAGATGTCACGAAACCCTGTCTCCCCACTTTATTAGAAAAATATTTAGAAATAGAAGTTTCTGATAACGTATCGTCTTCAAAGCCACATAAAACCACACCCGATGATTTAAGAGTTTTTTTAATTTTTTTATAAAGACATTCCTCCTCTTGAAGCCTCGGGTTTTCTGATTTTAATTCCTTCCCGGTCACCATACTGACAAAGAAAAACATTCTAGACGGTGTTTCAGAAATTGCAGTCTCATAATCAATACTATCCCCGTTTTTGTGTAAAATCTCCAGCGCAACACAAGCTTTCAGATACATATGAACCCACAGGCAATTATTCTTTAAAAACGCACGTTCTCCCGACAGATTTGGGATTGTTTTTTGCACCATAATATAAAGAAACGGCAAGCCGTTTTCGGGATTAAAAAATCTGACTATAACGAAATCATTGTTATATTCTATTAAATTATCTTTTATGAAATCAGGGTTGTTTTCAGCTAACCCAGAAAGTCCTGCCAAAAAAGTACAAGCGCCCAATGTCCCTTGTTGCACCTCCGTAGCGCGCGGAGAGCCTTCGCGAAAGATTTTACAAACAATCTCATCACTGCTTAATTCTTCCGGTTTTACAAATTTCACGTTAGTATTTTTTGTATCACTACTTATTTTAATTTTACTATCCGGAACGTAGTAAACTTTTTCGCCGTTTATTGTAATAATGCCGTCTTTTTTTCCTATTTTGTTTTTTTGTAGTGTACCTTCGTTTAAGACATTATCTGAAATATTTTCTAATTGTTGAATTTTTTCAAGTGCATTAATACCGCTGCTTACTAATAAAATAGGCAGCAGTACCGATAACATTAATAATTTAAATTTTGATTTCTTTATCATTATTGTGTTCTCCTGTGTGTTATCAAAAACTTTATATTTAAAAAAAGATTCACTTCATAACAAAAAATGAAATTAAGAAAAAAACTATAATTGTTACAACTACCGAAAGTATTTGAACCCATTTTTTATCAAAAACTGTTTCTTTTCTGTTGATTTTATATAAAGTAGGTATAAATATGGGAGCCAAAATAACTAAGAAAGCAAATACAAGTAAACCAATGCCCCACGGATTAGTACCCGGTAACCATCTATAATAAAATCTAACTTGTAAACTAATAAGGATTAACATTGATATAAACATTAATGATAAATGTACAACAGCTTTTTTTGTTTTGTATTTTGCTTTAGCTTCCTTGTTGAAAAGTAAAAATGCAATTACAATTAAATTTGGTATAAGCGCTAAATATAAATACCCCATTGTTTAAAACCCCTTTTATTTTCTATTGAGCATAAACTTCCCAGCCTTGTATAGCATGCGGAAGTTTTATAACAATTGCCTTACCCTTGCCTTCCCAACTTTCTATTGTGTTAAGCAAAAGACTTATCGAAAGATCCTCTGCGGCAGTAAGTAAAGACATTGTTGTGCCGCAAGCCGGACCAATAGCAGGAATAAAATATGAACCTACCGTTGTAACAGTGTGTGCAGCTAATATTTTTTTTAGATAGCTCGATACTTCTAATCTATACTCCTTGATTTCATTGCTTTCTAAAGAAATTTTTTTGCCCCACCAAAATTCTTCTACTTTTTTAGCCGCACAATTAGCCACAAATAAAATCATACATGCTATAAAACAATATAATCTCAGACGTAATTTTTTATTCTTCAAAATTAATCACCTTTTTTACAAAATTCAACATAAAATAATCTGTAAATTATTTTTAGCTTTAGATCTTATACATAACATATGTACTATTAAAATGCGTCATAAATTTTTTTCGTTCTTTCGGCAAGCATACGTTTTAGCTGCTCTTCCTTAAGATTTTGCGGATTCATACGTAGGCATCTTTCATAATTTTTTAAAAACTCTAAATATTTTTTATATAATTCAGGATTATCTTTGAATTTTTGTGCGAGTTCATTGACAATTTTTTCTGAATCTTTTTTTGTTTCTGCTAAATTAGGATTTTCACGCGTTTGTTGAAGTTGATTAAGGTCAATGTTTATGCATACCGATTCCTCAGCCTTAGCTGCAGGAGTAACGGAAATAACACTCGAACCAATCAACACTGCTGCCATAAATTTTCTAATGTTTTTAACAAACATAGCTGACACAACCTTTCCGAATGATTATATATTTTAACATATAAATTTTGCAAATTATACTTTAGCTTTAGATTTATACATAATAATATTATGTTATTAAAACACGCTATAAATTTTTTTAATTAGTTCTTCATACCGCCTAATTTGCTCGGCCATAACCTGTTGTGCAGTCATTCGTGATTCTTCCTCTACTACTCTTTGTGCGTTCAAATCACCTTGTTGTGCTCTCTCGCGGTCCTTTATTGCTTGTTTTGCGG
>JAEWWM010000013.1 GCA_023458915.1 Bacillota bacterium | reverse complement strand
GCATTGAAAGTTTTTTAAAAACGCTTTCATTTACTTTGAAAAATAATGTCAGTGTGAGACGCACACGTAGTATTTATTCATCCGAGGTTGAAAATGCGCTGGAAGCTATTAACAAAATTATAAGCATAGAAAATAAATATATAACTCACGGTCGTTTTAAACTTGTTAAAGTGCTTGAAGACGATTCTTTAATTATGCGTGAATTAAATCTGAGCACAAATCAAATTGATAAAATTGCTAAAATTCGCGGCCGCGTAAGTAAGTTAATCAGTAAAGATAAAGATCTTTTAATCGCTGATGAAAGATACAGTTTTATATTTAACATGTGCCAAAGAGCGGTTAATATGAACAAACTAAAAGTGAGCTCCATTTCAAATAAAATTGATTTTCTATTAACGGGTAAATATACGGCTTTTCCGTGCTTTTTTGTTTTAATATTTTCGATTTTTTATATAACCTTCGGACCATTTGGCGTAACGCTCAAAAAATGGTGTGAGGGCTTCATAAACCTGAATATGCACTATATGATGGAGAGGATTTTGAATTATTTTGGCGTATCCGTTTGGGCAAAAAGTCTCATTTTAGACGCTGTTATTGGCGGAGTTGGGTCGGTTATTTCATTTTTGCCGCAAATTGCTTTACTATTTCTTCTTCTATCGCTTCTTGAAGACTGCGGTTATATGGCAAGGGCTGCATTTATTATGGATAAACCGCTTCAAAAAATTGGACTTTCAGGTAAAGCTTTTGTGCCCCTTATTATGGGTTTTGGATGTAGCGTACCAGCAGTTTTGGGCACTAAAATACTTGAAAGCAAAAAAGACAGAAATCTTACAATATTTTTAATTCCGTTTATGTCGTGCAGTGCTAAAATGCCGCTTTATTTGCTTTTTTCATCTGCGTTTTTCCCTAATAATCAGCTTTTGGTGATTTTTTCGTTATATTTATTCGGCATGTTAGTTGCCATTTTTACTGCTTACTTATTCAAAGGTTCACTTTTTAGCAGCGAAGAGACCCCGTTTATTATGGAAATGCCGGAGTATAAACTTCCGTCGCTCAAAAACGTGTGGCTGAAGGTTTGGGACAGAGCAAAAGATTTTATTGAACGCGCGGGAACTGTGATTTTAGTTTCAACGGTGGTTATTTGGTTTTTGCAGTCGTTTAGCTTTGATTTAAAATTCGTTTCCAATAATTCAAAAAGTATGCTTGCAGCATTCGGTAGCGCTGTAGCTCCGATTTTTAGCATATGTGGGTTTGGAAATTGGCGTGCTACAGTTGCACTTTTGACTGGGCTTTTAGCTAAAGAATCAATTGTGAGCACATTTTCTGTTCTTTATGAAAATAGCAACAGAATGGGACTGGGCGCTGCGCTTGCAAGCGCATTTTCGATTCCGAGCGCCGTGTCGTTTTTAGTGTTTGCGCTTCTTTACAGCCCGTGTATTGCGGCTTTATCTGCCATACATAAAGAATTTGAAAACTGGAAGCTCACGATTTTTTCTATAATTTACCAGTTGTCAGTTGCTTATATTTTATCAGCGATAACTTTTCAGGTTTTGAATGTTTTTCAAATTTTTTAAAATTTAGTACTATACTTTGAAAAGAAAGCAACAATTTTTACATTAATTGGTAGGTGCATTGTTTATGAGTTTAGCCGATAAAATCACTTTAATTTCGGTTCTGTTCATAGTAGTATGTATTATACTTCTGAAGATATTGGAAAGAGAACCAAAAAAAATTATTAAATGTCGCAGATGCTTTGGATGCCACCTTCAAGGATTTTGTGACAAAAGTAAAAATAAAAAATGAGGATGAATTTATGAAGCATTTTAAAGCTTCGATTGAGGAAAAAAATTACATAATAGGCCGCAATGCAGTAAATGAAGCGCTGAAATCTGGGAGGGTTATAGATTCACTGCTTGTCTTGCAAGAAGAAAGTTCGGGTTCGCTCAAAGTGATTCTCGCTCAGGCGAAGGAAAAAGGAATAACTATAAAAAAAGTAAACCGAAAAACTTTGAATTCAATTTCAAATGGGCTTTTTCATCAAGGAATTGCGGCTGTAGTCGGCGCAAAAGCGCCCTGCACCGTCGACGATATTTTAAATTTGGCAAAAAGCAAAAATGAACCGCCTTTTATTATAATAGCGGACGGCATCGAAGATCCGCATAATCTCGGTGCTATAATTCGAACAGCTGAATGTGTGGGCGCGCACGGTGTTATTATTCCGAAAAGAAGAGCCGTAGGGCTTACTAATGCGGTAGATAAATCATCCGCGGGTGCGCTTGAATATGTTGTAGTTGCAAAAGTAGGGAACATAGGTGCTGCAATTGATGACCTCAAAAATAAAGGTCTTTGGATTTATGGAGCGGATATAAATAGCGAAAAATGGACTGCACAAGATTTAAAAGGCCCTCTAGCTTTAGTAATTGGTTCGGAAGGTAGCGGAATCAGCAAGCTTGTGAAAGAAAAATGCGATTTTATACTCTCACTTCCAATGTTCGGTAAAATAAATTCACTTAATGCATCTGTTGCGGCGGGAATTTTAATGTACGAAGTTCGCCGCCAACGTGGTTAATAAATTTGTCCTAAAATCATCCAGACTACAAATTTTTTACAAAAATTTGTAGTCAACTCAAAGCTTTTCGACGTATAAACATCCGACCTTAGTCGCTTTTCATTGAACTGAACCGATTTTATAACAAGCTTAACAAACAAAGCAGGTTTAATAAAGGTGAAATATCCAGACTATTAAACCGTATACCATTGAAGCTATCGTACCGTAAACTATGACGGGTCCCGCCATAATGAACATTTTAGCTCCAATTCCGAAAACGTGCCCTTCGCTTTTAAATTCTATCGCTGGTGCGGTTATTGAGTTTGAAAATCCTGTTATCGGGACAATCGTTCCCGCTCCAGCATACTTTGCGATTTTGCTATACCAATTAAGTGCCGTTAAAAGCGAGCTTAGTGCTACTAAAGTTATTGAAACCCATGTACCTGCGGTTTTTTTGTCGAATCCAAAACTTGTCATGTAGAGTTGCATTAAAAATTGACCTAAAGTACATATTAAACCGCCGGAAACAAAAGCCCAGAACATATCTTTCCATATGGGGCTCGCGGGCGAGGTATCGCCGGCCATTTTGGAATATTCTTTTTTGCTTACGTTCATAAATTTTGCCACATCCTTTTGATTTTACTTTTATTATTTCTTATTATGGTGTTCTATATTCAAGATATTGGCTCAATTTGTATATAACGAATTTCTTTTCAAATTGAGTAGAATTTTGTAAAAAACAAGAAAGCCGCACATTTATACTTCGATGAACTTTGAATGAAAAGCATTTTTTTCAAAAATTGTGATTCGATCAGTTTAGGAAGAAGTCTAATTTTTAAGGAGGAAGTTTTGAAGAAAATATTTTATGAATCACTTAAAAAATACAGAAAATTAGGGCGCTCTTCTTTCCATACTCCTGGTCATAAAGGCGAAATGTTCAAATCGCAAGATCTTTTATCGCTTGATTTTACGGAATTACCAATGACAGATAGTCTTTACGAAGCAAGCGGAATAATAAAAAGGGCTGAAGAAGCTCTTGGATATTTATGCGGCGCAAAAAAGTCATTATTTTCCTTAGGCGGTAACACACTTTGCATTCAAACGATGCTTCGGCTCGCTGCTCCAACCGGCGGCAAAATTCTGTGCGATAGATTAGTTCATCGTTCTGCGGTTTCTGCTATGGCGCTTTTGGATATTCAACCAACATGGATAAAACGTGAATTTAATGAAGATAGCGGTCTTCTGGAAAAAATAAATTTAAATGAAGTTAAGAAAAATCTAGCTGAAGATACCAATTTTAAAGCGCTTTATCTTACAAGCCCGAGTTATCATGGGATTTTGCAAAATATAAAATTACTTTCGCATGAATGCAATAAATTTAATGTTCCAGTCTTAGTCGATAATGCTCATGGTTCGCACCTTATATTTGTGAATAAAAGTTTGCATCCTTTGAACCAAGGCGCGTCTTTGGTTGCAGATTCTGCTCACAAAACTCTTCCTGTTTTAACCGGTGGCGCGTGGCTTCATATTAATGATGAAAGATTTATCAAAAGTGCAAAAAACGCGATGGCACTTTTTGGTTCCACAAGTCCGTCTTATGTTACCATGGCGTCAATGGATATATGCCGAGCATGGCTTTCAAAAAATGGTGAAAAAGAATACGAACGCTTAAAACAACGTGTAGATAATATTAAAAATATAGCTAGGGGAAAAGGAATATTTATTCCAGATAATAATCTATGCGATCCTGTTCGGATTACTCTTGGCGTTTGGAAAATTGGTGTAACGGGGTATGAATTTAGAGAGCATCTTTATAAATTTAAGATTGAGCCTGAAATGTGCGATGAAAATTACGTGGTCTTAATTCCAACCCCGTTTAACACTAAAAAAGATTGGCGCAGACTTCAAAATGCGCTGCTTGCTATAGAACCTAAAGATGAAAAAGTAATGAATTTTAAAAATTTTGCAAATTACGAATTGCCGAATGTTAAAGCTACGCTGAGGGAAGCTTTAATGGCTGAAAGCGTTAAAGTTAGCTTAAATAAGGCAAAAAATAGAATTGCGGCTGAAATTATTTGTCCGTGCCCGCCGGGGGTGCCTGTAGTTATGCCGGGTGAAAAAATTGGAGATTTTGAACTTGAAGCACTTGCAGGGTATGGTATTTCTGAAATACTTGTGTTAAAATAATTTTTAAAATTATTTGCCGAATGGTTTATGGGAAGTGATTATATGAAACTTGTTATGGCGATTATGAGCAAAGACGATGCGTCTGTGGTTATGGACGCACTTACTGAGGAGAATTTTCAGGTTACAAAAATGGCGTCGACCGGCGGATTTTTAAAATCCGGGAATACTACATTAATTATAGGCGTTGAAGACAACAAAACAAATAAGGTTATAGATATCATTTCCAAATACAGTAGCAAAAGAAAGCAGCTTGTAACAAATACCATTCCATTTTATCCAGCACCGATGGATCAAATGCCTGTTGAAGCGACAACCGGCGGAGCAATTATTTTTGTTTTGAATGTAGATAGATTCGAAAAGGTGTAGAATTTATATTGAGTATAGATGATAAAATAGACAAAAAAACCGCATGCGCGCAAGCAGAAAAATTATATGAGCTTGCGCGCAAAAGTAGGCTTCCTCACGCAGTTATAATTGAATGCATCGATATTACAGAAGCTTATAATGTAGCGCTAAAAGTAGCTGCAATTGCGTTTTGCACCGGCAGTAAAAGTAAACCTTGCCAAAAATGTGCGAATTGTGTAAAAATGAACAGTCTCTCGCATCCGGATGTAAGAATAATTTCCCCTAAGGGGAACACTAAATCCATAAAAATCGACGATATAAGATTTGTCCGCGAAGACGCTTATATAATTTCAAATGAAGGAAGCTTTAAATTTTACATAATAACCGATGCCGATTATCTAACCGTTCAAGCGCAAAATGCGTTTATAAAAATTCTTGAAGAACCACCCAAAAAAGTAATATTTATCATTTTGTGTGAGTCATCCCTGTCACTTTTAGAAACAATAAGGTCTCGTTCACAGATTTTTAAAATTAATAATAATGAATCAACAAAAGAAGCAAATTTAGAAACAAAAAAATTAGCCGAAAAAATAGCAAGGGCGAATTTAAGTTGCGATAAATGCGAAGTCATAAAGCTAGTTGCGCCAATTTCGAACGATAGAATATTCTTAAAAAATTTAATAGATAACATTACCGAAAGCCTTTTGAAAATTTATTTTTGTGAGAATAATTTTAATATTAATCCTGAAAATTTTTTGAAAACAATTGATGAACTGAGATATATTTCAGATTTAGCTGATAAAAACATAAATTTTAATTTGCTCACATGTTATTTGTGTGCTTGTTTGTAAAGGAATTAGTTTTTTGCACTGCACAGCGCAAAAAACGATTAAAATACTATAAAATAAACACCTTTGAATTTAAGGAGAGAATAAATGCGTAAAATTTTAGGGGTTAGATTCCGCGAAGTGGGTAAAATTCATTATTTTATTTATTCAGGCGAAAATATTGCAGCAGGGGACAGCGTTATTGCGGAAACAAAACATGGAGTCGAGTGCGGCAAGGTTTTGATAGTAATGAATAGTGCCGCCTTTGAAAGCGAGATAAAGCCAAGCGAAACCATAATTCGAAAAGCAAATAAAGAGGATTTAGAATCTTTAGAAGAAAAGAAAAAGAAAGAAAAAGAAGCAGAAAAAATATGCAGAAAGAAAATTATTGAGCATAAACTTAAAATGAAGCTTATTGAAGTTGAATATACGTTCAATAGGAGTAAAATTATTTTTTATTTTGTTTCGGAATCAAGGGTTGATTTCAGAAATCTTGTTAAAGAACTTGCCCGAACATTCAGAGTGAGGATTGAGCTACGTCAAGTTGGTATAAGAGACGAAGCGAAAATCCTTGGCGGTCTTGGCTCATGTGGAAGAATGCTTTGTTGTTCTACTTTTTTAAACGATTTTCAGCCCGTTTCTGTTAAGATGGCAAAAGACCAAGGTATGTCACTTAGCCCTTCTAAACTTGCAGGGACTTGTGGCAGATTAATGTGTTGCTTAAAATATGAACAGGATATTTACCATGACATACTAAATAAAATGCCCAGAATCGGAGCGGCTGTTTTAACTCCGGAAGGGCACGGTATTGTGGTGGGGCAAAACGCTATTACGGGCGAAATAAAGGTAACCATGGATGGCGAGGGTGACAGCGCGCCCTTAAAATTATTTAAAATGGAAGAAATAAAACTATTTAATCATATATAATTATAAATATCGTGCGAAGTTTTATTGCATTGATTTTTAGAAAAAAATAATGTAAAATTAATATGTAAAAATTAAAGAGCGATAAGGCTTAAATTCCGAAAAGTAGACATTTTAAATAATGTTTTTATGCTCTTATTAAATGTGGCGGTGCAGTATAATTGAAAAAAAATTTTGATAAAAAATTCAAAGAACTCAAAAATGGGCTAATTGAGCGCAGTTTTTCTAGTATGAACAGTCGTCAAAAGGAAGCTATTTTTAATGTAAACGGTCCTGTTATTGTTTTGGCAGGAGCCGGAAGCGGGAAGACTACGGCAATAATTAATCGCATAGTTTACATGATAAACTATGGTAATGCTTATATGAGTTCTGAAGTGCCTTCCAACATTACAGAAGAAGATATTTTAAAGCTCGAAAAAGTTTATAATGAGGGCTTGGATGCGGAAAGCGTAAAAGATATTGTTAAATGCGGTGAAATAAAGCCATGGAATATACTTGCGATAACTTTTACAAATAAGGCATCAAATGAACTGAAAAACAGGCTTGGAGCAGCACTTGGCGAAGTAGGTAAGGAAGTATGGGCTTCGACGTTTCACTCACTTTGCTCAAGGATACTTCGCATAAACGCGGAGCGCCTTGGATACTCAAATCATTTTGTGGTTTACGATGATGATGATACAAAAAGGATTATAAAAGAATGTCAAAAAAGCCTTAAAATCGACGATAAGCTTCTTTCATACAGAACCGTTAAAAATGAAATTTCAAGAGCTAAGGACAAGCTTATCAGTTACAAAGAATATAAACAAAACGCAGGAAACGATTTCCGTTTGTCTAGCATTGCAGAGATATATGAAATGTATCAAAAAAAACTAATGGAATCCGATGCTATGGATTTTGATGATCTCCTATTAAATACCATAGATTTACTTATGACTTGCCCAGACGTTCTTGAAAAATACCAAAATAAATTTAAATATATTCTTGTTGATGAATATCAAGATACTAACTATGCTCAGTATGTTTTAATCAAAAGCCTTTCGGAGAAAAATCATAATTTGTGCGTTGTCGGGGATGATGACCAGAGCATATATAGATTCAGGGGCGCGACTATAGAAAATATAATTAATTTTGAAAAAAATTTCCCAGGTGCAAAAATAATTAGGCTCGAACAAAATTACAGGTCAACAAAAAATATTCTAGACGCTGCAAACGCTGTTATTGAAAATAATAACGGGCGCAAAGGGAAAATGCTTTGGACTGAAAACGAAGAAGGTGAAAAAATAAAAATTCACACAGCTTATAGTGAGCATGATGAAGCAAATTATATTGCTGAAGCCATTCAAAATCACGTGGAAAAAGGAGGAAATTATTCGGATTTCGCCATTCTTTACCGCATGAATTCGCAGTCAAACGTTATAGAAAAAGTTTTCATGAGATCGGGCATTCCATATCGTATGCTTGGTGGGGTGAGATTTTATGAACGCCGAGAAATTCGTGATATGATGGCATATTTAAGTGTTATTAATAATTCGCGTGATGAGATAAGGCTTAAAAGAATAATCAATCAGCCAAAAAGGTCGATAGGCGAGAGGACCATTTCTCAAGCCTTGGAAATTGCCGAGGAAGAAGGCAAAGGGCTTTTAAGTATTATAAGAAATTCAGGAAATTACGAAAGCCTTAGAAGAGTATCGGCAAAGCTTAAGTCTTTTTCAGATCTCATGGATAGTTTAGCCAGTGCTTATAACAGCTCTAACGTCACGATCCATGAGCTTTATGGAATGATACTTGAAAAAACAGATTACATAAATTATTTAAAATCTGAAAGAGACAGTGCGGAATCTAGAATTGAAAACGTAAAAGAACTTTTGAATAATATAATAAAATATGAAGAAGATAGCGGCGAAAACGCTACCCTTTCAGGTTTTTTGGAAGAGGTGTCGCTTCTGTCGGATATAGATAATTACGACGAAAATTCTGATGCCGTTGTAATGATGACACTTCACTCTTCAAAAGGTCTTGAATTCTCGACCGTTTTTCTTCCCGGGTTTGAAGAAGGAATTTTTCCCGGTATGCAGTCAATAATAGGCGGTGAAGAAGAAATGGAAGAAGAACGCCGACTTGCATATGTTGGTATAACAAGATCTAAAAGAAAGCTTTATATTTTAAACTCAGATAGCCGTATGATATTCGGAAGCACCACGCACAACAAAGCTTCGCGGTTTTTAAGTGAAATTCCTGAAAATCTTCTTGAAAAAACAAAGTCAAAGGACTGGAAAACTTTAAAAACCGACGAACCTCAGCCACGATCGACCCAAGAAATGCGCACGCGGTCGATTCTTGCTGCTCATAATTTTGGTGCGGCGGTTGCAGGAGGGACGGGAGCTTCTACAAAAAATGAAACATTTGCCCCAGGCGACAACGTTAAACACTTAAAGTTTGGAAAAGGCACAGTAGTATCAGTAACGCCTATGACCGGCGACAGTTTGCTTGAAATATTATTTGACACTGTAGGTACTAAAAAACTCATGGCAAAATATGCGCGCCTTGAGAAAGAGTGAAGAAAGAATAAAATAAAAGCGCTAAGTATAAATATATAAGCTGATAAATTAACAGATTTTTTCCCAACTAGACAGAATTTCATGAAAAGCTGAAAAAATTTATGCGGATGTTTTAACAAGCTTTGAATGAATGGTAGATTTTTAAAAAAATTGCGTTCCGATCAATTTGTAGAGAAGTTTAATAAGTAACATAACTAAAAATCCCTCCATAATATGGTATTGGAAACTAGAGTTTCAATTCCGGGACGGTTAACAAAAGAAAAATAATTAAAAAATAATTATTTGACTATGTTTGACACCCGCTTAATTTTTATGGGGGGAGTTTTATATGACAGAAAATTTTTCACCATTCTCAGGCCAAGACAGCCAATTTAAAGAATCTGTTTGCATTAACGTTTCTAGAATCTATGATTCTTGTGCCGAAAAAGATTGCTTGGAAAATTTAAGGGTTAATTTTAGTGAGGCCAATCAGCGCATTATTGATCAGGCAACTAGTGTAAGAATAAAAGATGCAAGCGTTGTTGCAACCTGTGTTGATTTAGAACCTATTCCTTTCAAAAAGGGATGCTTCACAGTAGACATGACATTTTTCTTTGAGGTAATTCTTGAAGTATTCGTTTCTCCATCAGTTGTGCCGGTATTGGTGCCCGGGCTTTGCGCATTTAACAAAAAAGTAATTCTTTTTGGCAGTGAGGGAAGTGTAAAAATATTTAGTTCGGATGATTCATCATGTGAGTCTGATGTTCAAAACTCGGTATCGGCAAATTTGCCAAGAGCTACTGTTCAGGTTGCAGATCCTGTTGCACTTTCAGCAAAAATTTGTGATCCGAGAGATTGCTGCCAAATTCAGTGCAGAGTTCCGGAAGGTATCTGCAGGCGCTTTGGAGGGGACTTTGTTCGTAGCAATGCCGTAAATAAAACTGTTGCTGTTTCGCTTGGGCTCTTTACAATAACTCAAATTGAAAGAAATGTTCAGCTACGCATTCCAGCATGCGATTTCTGTATTCCGAGAAAAGAATGTGTATTTGTTGCAGATGACCCATGCGATATTTTCAGCAGAGTCGAGTTCCCGACCGAAGAATTTTTTCCGCCTAGGACGATTTGCGAAAACCAAAATATTACAGGTGGTAAATGTAAAAGCTGCGGAATTTAATAAGGGAATGATAAATTAATCAATTGCCTTTTCATGATTTAATTCAAGAAGAGGCCTTTTTATTATTTTGTGTGATTAAATGGTTCAGCAGATTTCGTTATCGATGAAAATTTATTAAGATAATTTTGATGAATTTCCTTTTCTTTTTGTTTTAAATAATTTGAAAGCGCGTCGTCTATAGTATTTTTAATTTTACCATGGCGCATATGTGAAAATGCTTCAGCGAACCATTCACTACTATTTGTTTGGGCATATTCGCTTATTTTGTCAGGATTAGAAATCTCTTGTAGTATTTTACTTTTTGTTTGGTTATATGCGTCCTGTTCAAATTCAAATTCGAAAATAATAGACTCTATTAAATGCCCCCATTTCATGCGCAACTATAGATTCAATTAATTCGTTAGTTTTGTTATCTGGAGAGTGTTTAATAAAGACGGCAGATTTTAAATCATATTTTGTTCCATAACTTAAATTTAAAAAAAGCTTGTTAAATTTGATGCTAGTAATACCAGAGGTAGCAGCAAGCGCTCTTACCTCAACGCTAAACATTTTAATTGCACCTATGGTAAAACTGGTAAAACTGCGATTGCTAGGGCCACTCAGTTTTTTACTAATCAGGGCTTGTGTGAAAATAGGGTATGCATCAAAAATATCATTTATCTCTTTAAGTATAATAAGCCGAGTTTTGGAGTTAAAAGTGTTAAAACTTTCGTCAATTCTAAAAACTTCTTTATCTCGATCTGAATATTTTTGCTTTTCTGTTTCTAGTTGTTTTGTTACCTGATTGTCGTCTAATAATTCAACCCATTCAGAAACATCTCTTACATCGTACGCCTTGTATATTTCTCTGATAGCAGAAAAAGATCCGATAGTTCCTACGATAGCTGTGGTAGCTATCGTTGCTTTTTTCAGAGCCGGGTGCCTTTGAAAGAAACCTGAAGTTTCTTTTATCGGTGCTGTTTTGTTTGATTTCTGTGTGTTTGCGGCACATACAGGGGTTAATGATATAGCTGAGCTTAAAGTTAAGCATATAAATTTTTTAAAAGATTTATTCATTTAACGCGTTTCTCTTTCTTTAAATTTTATAGCTTGATCATAACATTTTTTAACCGAATTGCAACATCTTGCAGCAAAAGATTATTTTGCTTAACGCCCGGCATCTAATTTTTTACCTCTGTGCTTTGCTCCTAAGGCGTAAGTTTTTATCGAGGATTCTTTTTCTTATTCTTATATTTTTCGGAGTGACTTCTAAAAGTTCGTCGTCATCAATGAACTCTATTGATTGCTCTAAACTTAAAATACTTGGTGGCGTGAGTTTTAGTGCTTCATCGGAACCTGAAGCGCGCATGTTAGTAACATGCTTTTTTTTGCAAACGTTAACAGTAATATCTTCTGCTTTCGGAGTAGAACCGACTACCATTCCTTCATAAATTTCCACTCCGGGTCCAATAAAAAGCCTACCTCTATCTTGAGCTGCGAATAAACCGTAACCAGTCGATACGCCCGTTTCATGAGCTACAAGCGAACCGTGCCGGCGCTGAATTATTTCGCCTTTATGCGGCTCATAGGAATCAAATATCTGGTTCAAAACGCCTTTACCATTTGTATCGGTTAAAAATTCGGATCTATAGCCTATAATTCCTCTGGAGGGCACCTTAAACTCAAGAATAGTCATACCGCTTTCTTTCGGTGACATATTTATCATTTCGGCTTTTCTGGCTCCGATTTTTTCAATAACCGAACCCACATATTCTTCAGGAACTTCAACTGACAAAATTTCAATAGGTTCGCAGAGTTTACCGTCAACTTCTTTCATTATAACTTCGGGCCTTGAAACCTGAAATTCATAACCTTCGCGGCGCATCGTTTCGATAAGAATGGATAAATGAAGCTCTCCGCGTCCGGATACTTTAAAAGTATCGGCAGAATCAGTTTCTTCGACCCTCATAGAAACATTTGTTTCGACCTCTTTAAAAAGCCTGTCCCTCAAATTGCGCGATGTAACAAATTTACCCTCGCGTCCGGCAAACGGGCTGTTGTTTACCATAAAATTCATAGATACCGTGGGCTCATCTATTTTAACAAATGGAAGAGGCTCGATTTTTTCGGGGTCACATAAAGTTTCTCCAATATTAATCCCGGAAACCCCAGAAACTGAAATTATCTCACCTAGAGGTGCCTCGTCAGTTTCGACTCTTCCTAGCCCTTCAAATTTATAGATTTTGCCTATTTTGACGTTTTTAACTGTTCCGTCGAGGGCGCAAAGTACCATGTTTTGTCCTGTTTTCACACTACCTCTCTCGACCCTGCCTACACCAATTCGTCCGACATAATCATCATAATCAATATTTGAGATAAGAACCTGAACAGATCCATTAGGGTCGCCGCTTGGGGCGGGGACCTCATTTACTATTGTTTCAAAAAGAGGCTCTAGATCTTTTTTCGGGTCATTTTCATTTATGAATGCATAGCCATTTCTACCTGAAGCATATACAACAGGAAATTCAATTTGGTTGTCATCTGCGCCGAGTTCTATGAATAAATCTAAAACTTCATCTACAACTTCTTTAGGGCGTGCGCCGGGTCTGTCAACTTTATTTACAACAACAATTGGCTTTTTCCCGAGTTTTAGAGCTTTTTTTAAAACAAATCTTGTTTGCGGCATGCAGCCTTCAAAAGCATCGACTAAAAGAAGCACTGCATCTACCATCATAAGGATTCTTTCAACTTCCCCTCCAAAATCAGCATGGCCTGGGGTATCAACTATATTTATTTTTATATCTTTGTACATTACTGCTGTGTTTTTTGAAAGAATCGTAATGCCTCGTTCTCTTTCTAGATCATTAGAATCCATAACCCGTTCAGCAACACTTTCATTTGATCTAAAAATCCCGCTTTGTTTAAGCATTTGATCAACTAAAGTGGTTTTTCCGTGGTCAACGTGCGCTATAATTGCTATATTCCTTAAATTTTTTAAATTACTCATTTTATAAACTTCCTTTTTTAAGATGATAAAGAATCAAAACAGACCTTACGTTTTCCCTAGCTCAAGGAAAACCAAGGATTCGCATATATAAATTAGTGTTTTAAGGTGAGATTATTTTATGCCTTTTAAATTATCTATTAAATTTTTAAATTCCCCGCCTATTTCTCCGCCAGCTCCTAATGGGACTTTTTCATAAACTTCAAAAACTTTATCACGCATCCAAAGGCTTGGCGTAACTCTAACTGAATACCCGCACCCATTATCGACTATCCAGTCAAAAAAATTAGCTTTTGGCAGGCCATAAGCCGATAAGATAGACATTATAACTCCGCCGTGAGTAAAAATTGAAGCGGAAGTTACACCGCGCGTAATCAAAGAGTCTATAATTTCCTCAAATGTCGAACATATTCTTTTATGAAAATCACCAATGCTTTCTCCGCTGGGAGGAACAGTTTTACGATTGCTTTTAGTCCATTTTATATATTCTTCATTTTTTATCAGTTCTTCTGCTGTTTTGCCTTCCCATTCCCCAAAATTGCACTCACTTAAGCCTTCTGTAATTATAGGGTTTGCTTCGGGATAAATTATATTACATGTCTGCACACACCTTGAAAGCGGACTACTATAAGATTCTTGCATGCGAGGGTATTCAAAATCGCTTTTTAAATTTTTTAATTTTTCTTCACCTTCAGGGCATATAGGTATGTCCCATGAACCGGCATATTGACCGGTTAAATTTGCTTTTGTCATACCATGACGTATGAGATGAACAGCATATGACTTCATGTATAATCAATCACCTTAAATTTTTATTTTACAATGCCTTTTATTTATGTATGGAAATTTTATTTTCTGTGCCTTTTAAAATTCTTGAAATATTACTTTTGTGTTTGTAGATTATAATTGCCGAAATAATAAGCGAAATAATTATAGGGAACAGGATGCTGTAGAAATTTTGATTTGTTTTATAATCTGTAAAATATAAAATTAAGAATGTTGTTATCGGATACGATATTGCTGCGATAAGTGAAGATAAAGAAGCGATTTTGGCAATTAGCAAAGCTATTAAAAAAACAACAATTATAATTAGAAATACGCGCCAATCAAGAAGAAGAGTCATTGCCCACGTTGTAAGTACACCTTTACCGCCTTTAAATTTAAAAAAGCAAGGGTATATATGCCCGAGTATGCACATAAATCCGGCAAGATATGCTCCGTACTGAATAACTGAATCGTTATTTCCAAAAGGAGTACCTAAATAAAAAGAAATAAACCATTTCCCAAACCATACGGCAAGCACGCCTTTTGCAAAATCACCGATGAAAGTAAAAATTGCTAATTTTTTGCCAGCAGTTCTAAGTACATTCGTAAAACCTGCGTTACCGCTGCCTAAATTGCGAATATCATTACTGGGAATATTATTCCCGAGCTTTAAAAGTTTAGTTACTATTAATGAAGTATTTATGCAACCAACTAAATAAGAAGCGACGGCGATAATGAATATTGGAATTAAACATTCTTTAAGTAAAAAAGCATATTCAAACACGGGTATATATTATCAACCTTTCAAAAATAATAATAATTAAAATTTTTGCTCAGATTTTTCCCTTATAACAAATCTTATCGGTGTTCCGATAAAACCAAATGTCTGCCTTAGATTATTTTCAATATAATGCTGGTAAGAAAAGTGAAAAAGTTCAGACTTATTCACAAAGAAAACAAATGTTGGTGGTTTTACGCTTACCTGAGTCATGTAATAAATTTTAAGGCGCTTTCCTTTATGCGTGGGCGGAGGAGTTTTAGTAAGAGCTCTTGATAAAACGTCGTTGAGAGTTCCCGTAGAAATGCGCATTGAATTGAAATTTAGGACTTTGTTTATACACTCAAAAATGTTATCGACTCTCTGTCCTGTTTTAACCGATACAAAAAGAATCGGAGCGTAAGACATAAAAGAGAAATCTTCTTTTATTTTTTTCTTGTAAATATCCATGGTTTTGTCGTCTTTAGCAACATCATCCCATTTATTAACAAGTATTATGCAACCTTTGCCAGCTTCATGCGCCAAACCTGCAATTTTTGTATCTTGCTCAGTAGCTCCTTCTTTGGCATCTATCATGATAATGCACACATCGGCTCGTTCAATCGCAAGTTTAGCTCTTATAACGCTGTATTTTTCGATTTTTTCATTTATTTTACTTTGCCGTCTTATTCCCGCGGTGTCGATAAAATTATAACTTCCGAATTTATTTGAAATTTTGGTATCAATTGTATCACGCGTGGTGCCGGCAACGTCTGAAACTATGCTTCGGTCAGTTCCGGAAATATAATTTACAAGTGACGATTTGCCAACATTCGGCTTGCCGATTATTGCCACAGAAATAAAATCTTCGTCTTCTTCGGGATCGAATTCAGGAAGATGTTTAAAAATTTCATCCAAAAGGTCGCCTGTGGCGTGACCATGAACAGATGAAATTGAAATAGGATCACCAAGTCCTAAATTATAAAATTCATAAAAATTATAATCTTGAGTACCGATATTGTCCGCCTTATTCGCGCAGAGAACAACAGGTTTTCCCGATTTTTTAAGCATGTGGGCAATTTCTCTGTCAGAAGAAACCAGCCCGGATTTTATATCCACAACAAATACAATAACATCAGCAAGGTCAATAGCAAACTCTGCTTGGCGGCGAATTTCATTTGTTATGACGTCATCCGTTTTAACTGTTTCAATTCCACCAGTATCAATAAGAGAAATTTTTTTATTTCGCCACTCGCATTCTCCATAAACTCGGTCTCGAGTTACTCCGGGCGTGTCATCTACTATGGAAATACGCTTGCCAGCTAACTTATTAAATAAAGTAGATTTGCCAACATTTGGTCTTCCTACAAGTGCTACAACAGGTTTTGACATTTCTTACACCTCCTACTAAAGTTAGTATTCTCAAAAAAATAGAGAAGAACTTCTCCTCCTCAAAAATTAAATGTTATATGCAAATAAATTTATCCTAAAATTAGTATAAAACGCGGTAAAATTTACGAAAATAGCATATTTTTTCTAAGCTTCAATTTTAATAATTTCCCTGCCCTTATAAAAACCACAGGATTTACAAACTCTGTGAATAAGTTTAAAAGCTCCACATTTAGCACATTTGCTTAGTGCGGGAGCATCTATTTTCCAAACATTAGAGCGTCTTTTGTTTTTTCTTGCTTTGGAATGTTTTCTTTTTGGTACTATTGCCATTGCCTTGGCACCTCCTCGTGATTAAACAAAACAAAAATTCAACCTAATTAACGAAGATTATTATAGGTTAAATTAAATTTTTTGTCAATATATCAATGTTGTACGGCATCGCTAAAAGGGAATAGACAAAATATGATTTATAAATTGTAAAAATTTAAATTCTATTTTTACTCAGTATTTGACAATGTTATACAAACTGTGTTATTGACAACTAATATTATTATTAATATAATTAATATTAGTTGTTTTACTTTAGACGGGCCATTAGCTCAGTTGGTTAGAGCAACCGGCTCATAACCGGTCGGTCCTAGGTTCGAGTCCTAGATGGCCCACCAGTACGACGTGTTATAAGGGGCATAGAACTTTTATAACACGTCTTTTGTCGTTTTAACTGGTTACGATCGAATTTGCTTGTTACATTTATCTGTTAGCAAGCAATTTCTTTTTTTGTGTGTATCAAAAAATTTCACGTTGTGAATAGTATATCTACTGATTTGTGATACATCTCTTCAAAATTTTAATTGATGAGCTTGACAAATCTTTAAAGTACAGTGATTGCATGTGTAAAGTTTCGCTGTACTTTATTTTTAATTTAGCGTATCAAATCGAAAACTAAAAATAATAAAATTCCTTTCGCTTATATATAAAATGATATAGTTGTATAAATAGTTGTATAAAAATTAATTAATTGGGTGGGAAAATGGAGTAGCCGCGAGATGTTATAGAGCAGATGACACGTAGTGATGACGAAAAAGGTTTTAGCATACTTAAAATGAGATCTAAGGGCTATTTAGAACTTTTGACTATAATCGGAAATATGGCGCGTTTAAATGTTGGAACGGTTGTAACAGTATCGGAGAAATGATCAATAAATCCGAAATTTGATAAGCAATTCAATGTTGTTAGTTGGGAAGAAACATTGCACGCAAGTGTTTACGGTATGGAGAAATATTTAGGCAATGAATTTATTAAAGGTATAGTAGGCGCCTGTTATTGATTCGCCGAATTTTTCAGTAATATCTACGAGACAGTATCAATCGCTCCTTGACAGTAACTGTATTTTTCAGATATTATAATTTTAATAGAAGATTTTGGAGGATTTTTAATGGAACTATTTAGCAGAATACTTATAAACGTAAGTGATTTTATTTATGTTTACATTCTTTGCGGACTTCTTGTTGCTTGTGGTTTATATTTTACTTTTAAAACCAAATTTGCACAAATCTCTCTTTTTTCTGATGCTATAAAATTTACAACAGAAAAATCAAAAAAAGACAAGGTTTCTTCTTTCCAAGCTTTAATGCTGTGTACTGCATCCAAAGTTGGCACGGCAAATATCGCAGGCATTGCTTCAGCTATAGTTTTGGGCGGACCAGGAGCGATTTTTTGGATATGGGCAGTAGCTATAATTGGAGCGGCTTCTTCAATGGCGGAAGCAACTCTCGCACAGATTTACAAGAAAAGAAGTAAAGATGGAAGCTTTTTCGTTGGTGGACCTGCATATTACATAAAAAATGCTTTAGGGCAAAAATGGCTCGGCACTACTTTTGCAATTTTATTAGTTTTTTGTTTTCTTGTTGGATTCAATGCTTTACAAGCACATAATATGTCAATGGCGTTTGAAACTTTTATTCCTAATTATTTGCAAACTTTTTGGCCGTGGTTAATTGGTGGGATATTTGCAACTCTTATTGGAAGTGTAATTCTCGGCGGCGTAAAAAGAATTGGTCTTATTATTTCTTACGTAGTTCCTATAATGGCATCTATATATCTTTTGATGGGGATTTTTACAACTTTGATGAATATTCAAAAAGTTCCTCATATGTTTTCGTTAATTTTTCAGGACGCATTTAATTTTAAAGCAATTTCAGGAGGATTTGCGGGAAGCGTTTTAGTAATGGGCATAAAGCGCGGGCTTCTTTCAAATGAGGCAGGAATGGGAAGTGCACCGAACTCTGCAGCAACTGCAGATACTTCTCACCCTATAAAACAAGGTATTGCTCAAATTCTTTCTGTAACTATAGATACATTTTTGATTTGTACAACATCTGCTTTTATAATTTTACTTTCAGGTGTAGATTTAAGCGGAAAAATACAAGATGGCGTTCCTTTGATGCAACACGCGATCAGTTTGCAAGTTGGCAATTGGGGAAAATATTTTGTATTATTTTCTCTTGCAATATTTGCTTTTTCGGCTATTCTTGGAAATTTTGGCGTTTCCGAGCCAAACATTTTATTTATTAAAAACAGTCCAAAACTCGCAAAAACCATTAGAATTATCAGCATTATACCAATAATTTTTGGTTGTGTTGTAGGCTACAAAATAGTTTGGAATCTTGCAGAGATTGCAATGGCTTTAATTGCAATCGTAAATATTATATCTATTCTTTTGCTTTCGAAAAAATTTATGATTTGTTTGAAAGATTATTTGAAACAAAAAAAATCCGGTAAAGACCCTGTTTTTAAAGGGAAAGATTGCGGTTTTGAAAATTTAGATTACTGGGATTAAATATTCTTCAATTAAATAGCATACGCAAATTATAATTAATTAAAGCAAAATCGTTTATTTGTATCAAAATTAAAATAATTAAACAACGCAAATCCCCTGTCACTGCGGTGCTGTGGGATTTTATTATACCCATTTATATCATTTTATCCCTTAAAATATCCTTTACACGACTATTTTAAATTTTCTAAATTAACTCGAATTTGCTTTTAAAGTTCAAAATAAGTTATTTTACACTACGGAATTTATTTTGCCTTTTATAATCAAATCCCTTTCATAAAATAATAATTAATAAGGTTAAAAATGAGGATGAATTAAAGAAACATTGAAACAAAGAAATGATATAAAATTGCATATTTGACACATTGTGAAATGTTAAGAAAAACACGTAATAGAAACTCATAACCCGAAGATCGGTGGTTTAAATCTATCTTCTGCAACCAAAGAAGAATCCCGTAAGCATGAAACTTACCGGAGTTTTTTTATATTCATTAATTAAAATCGCCTAAATCAAAGTCCGTAAGCGAAATGCCAAAATCAAGCGCCTGCAGATCTTCAAGTTCGAATTTTAAATTTTCTCGTTCCACCCAGCTTTAAGTATAATCTTATTGCCTGCGATGATGTATGCTCATTTCTAAGTTTAGATTAAATTCTCCGCGAATAAAAACGGTACTGTTTCCATGCCTAGCAATATTATTGCACTATAGATAATTTACACTTTTATAAACAATTTTATTTCTTTTAAAAAATTAAATTGTTTATAAAAGCCGATATTTGGGAATAATTAATGTATATTTTATCAAAATATACGTTATAGGAGATATAATAATGGTAATAGGTTTACCAAGAGCACTTCTTTTTTTTAAGTACAGGTATTTATGGGAAAAATTTTTTGAAAAATTAGGTTGCAAAGTTGTTTTAAGTGAAGAGACAAATAAAAAAATTTTAGCTTATGGTATTCGTTTTTCAATAGACGAGAGCTGTCTTCCCGCTAAAATTTACATGGGCCATATTTATTCACTTATAGGTAAATGCGATTATATTTTGATTCCGAGAATTGAAAATTTTGGTCCCAGAGAAGGTATATGCGCGAAGTTTAACGCGACTTACGATATTGTACAAAACACATTTAAAGACGCGAAACTTCTGGATTACAATATTGATGTTTTAAATGGGAAAAGCGAGTTAAAGGGATTTATTGGAATGGGTAAAACACTCAGAAAAAGTTATTTTGAGTCTCTGTTAGCTTATATTGCAGCCAAAAAAGTCCAAGCGAAAAAACAGAAGTTTATGATCAGTTCTCAGTTTGAATTATTAAACAGCAAAAACTCATTAAAAATTTTAATTGTTTCGCATCCATATAATATTTACGATAAAGCGTTCGGGCACCCTATAATAAATTATCTAAAAAAGCTTGGTGCATTAACTATTTTTGCCGACGTGGCTGACAGTAAAACATGCATTAAAAAATCCTCAGAGTTTTCAAAAAATCTTTACTGGACTTACAACAAAGAACTAATTGGCGCAATTGGACTTTATCAAGGTAAAGTGGACGGAATTATTATTGTAACGGCATTTCCTTGCGGCCCGGATTCGCTGGTGAATGAACTGATGTTCAGAAAATTAAAAGATATTCCGGTGATTAATATTATTTTAGATGAACTTCAGGGCGAAGCAGGCTTGCAAACCAGAATCGAAAGCTTCGTGGATATTATAAAGCAGAGAAAGGGAGTAGGGATGCCAAGTGGATAAAATAATAAGCTTCCCACATATGGGGAATTATCATGTACCGATCAAAATGTTGCTTAAGTTTATTTTTGAAGATTGTAAAATACAGCAAGCTCCACCGATAACTAAGAAAACATTGGAACTAGGGAGTAAATATAGTCCTGATTTTGTTTGTGTTCCTTTTAAGTATAACCTCGGAAATTATATAGAAGCGCTTGAAAACGGTGCAAATGTTTTGATACAAGCCGGAGGGGGTTGCAGATTCGGGTATTATGGCGAGGTACAAGAACAGATACTTCGAGATTTAGGTTACGATTTTGAATTTATATATTTTTTAGGAGATTCAATCAAACCGTTTTCGGTATATAAAACCTGCCGAAAAATGGGTTGCAAATTGTCTCTTTATAAATTTGCATATTATATAAAATTAATATTTGAAGTAGTAAAATCGATGGATAAAATTGACGATTTTATCAGAAAGAATATAGGTTTTGAGTCAGAGCTGGGCAGTTTTGAAAAGATGTATAAAAAATTTCTGAATGAACTGAAAGCTGTTAGAAATTTTAAATCTTTGAATTATATTTACAAAAAATATAACTATATGTTCAAAAATATCAAAATTAACAAGCCCGAAAATTGTTTAAAAATTGGATTAGTAGGGGAACTTTATAACCTTATGGAGCCATTTAGCAATTATTTCATTGAAAAGGAACTTGCGGGATATAACGTTGAGATAACTAGATTTATTAACGTTACTTATTTGCTGTTTGAAAAGCCTAAGCTTATTAAAAAAACAATAAAGGAAGCGGGAAAATATTTAAAATATTTCATAGGTGCAGATGGTACAGACACGGTTGCTAATAGCAAATCTTTAGCAGAACTTGGGTATGACGGTATTATTCACATGAAGCCGTTTGGCTGTACTCCTGAAGTCAATGCTATGCCAATGCTTCAGAATATCAGCGAAGATTTTAAAATTCCGATTCTTTATTTTAGCTTTGATTCACAAACCTCGGAAACTGGTATAAAAACCAGGTTAGAAGCGTTTAATGATATGTTACTGATGCGGCGGCAGAAAAAGTAAAATAAACTTGGGAGATACAAAAAAATGATTACAGCTCATTTTGGGGTCGATATCGGCTCAATATCAACAAAAGGTGTTATTATTGATGAAAATAATAACATTATTGCCCACAAATATACCTGGACTGAAGGAAATCCAATTCAAGCTGTTAAAGATATTATAAAAGATCTCGAAAAACAAATCGAAGGCAAAAATGTTGTCGTTAAAACAGTTGGTACTACGGGTTCTGCCAGAAATTTAATAGGCGTTATGATAAACGCAGATGTTATAAAAAATGAAATTACAGCTCACGCAGTCGGTACGCTTTCAGTATTTCCAAATGTTAGAACTATTTTTGAAATCGGTGGACAAGATTCAAAAATTATTTTAATTGATGATGGAATTGTTGTGGATTATGCAATGAATACTCTTTGCGCTGCTGGAACAGGTTCTTTCCTTTCTTCTCAAGCCAAAAGGTTGGGGATTAATATCGAAGATTTCGGAGAACTAGCTTTAAAATCGAATAATCCCATTAAAATAGCAGCAAGGTGCACTGTTTTTGCTGAGTCAGATTTAGTTCATAAGGCTCAGATTGGGCACAAAAAAGAGGATATTATTGCTGGACTTTGCAGGGCAGTTGTCACAAATTATTTAAATAATGTCGGTAAAGGCAAAAGCATAAAAGCACCTATTGCATTTCAAGGTGGGGTAAGCAAAAATGTAGGTGTTATAAGGGCTTTTGAGGTTGCAACGGGAGAAAAAATTCACGTTGATGAAAATGCTCATTTAATGGGTGCACTTGGCGTTGCTATACTTTCAAAGAATGAAAATTATAAAAAAGATTTTAATTTTAATATTACTGAATTTGAATTTTCCACCAAAGGTTCAGAGTGCAAAAAATGTGCAAATCAATGTGAGATTGTTCGGTTTTTTAAAGGTGCTGAGTTAATAGACGCTTGGGGAAACAAATGTGAGAGAGGACTTAGTTAAGTTTATGAATAAATGTAAATGCATTTTTAATATAGGTTTAAGTGTAAAAAACTTCAAAATAATTGTAGCAGAATACTTAATATATTAGTTATTCTTACTCTTTTTTAACAAACCAAATGATCATCCAAGGTATTTGTTAAGTGAAAAAATAACTGCAGAAACTAAATTTTAAAATTAAATCCGTTTTTTAATTTTTAGGTGCTATAAAAAGTGAAAAGTCTTTACTGAGTTCCATATTGTGATTATTTAAATGATATAGCGCTGTCTGGAAAGCGAGCTCCGGCAAATTATTATGCGCACTCAGGTGAGATAAAAATATATTTTTCGTGCCTTTATTTACAAGATAAGGCAGGATTTCAGAACAAGATTCATTTGAAAGATGCCCACTATTGGAAAGAATTCGCCTTTTTAAGTAATACGGATATGGTCCGTTTTGGAGCATCATGGTATCATGATTAGATTCTAAAAACACGGTTTGACAGCCTTTTAACGCAGTTTTTACATCATCAGAAATATGGCCAAGATCAGTGCAGATTGCAACTTTTTCGCCGAAAGAATCTGTAAAAATATAACCAAGACCGTCCACACAGTCGTGCGAAATTGAAAACGAACAAACAGACGCGAAACCAAGGTCTGTTTCATTTTTAAAAATAATGCCATATGAACTTTTGCTATTTATTATGCCCTTACTTTTTGCAAAATTTATAGTTCCTGCGGAACTGTAAATTTTTATGCCATGTTTAAGCGAAAAAACTCTAAGCCCTACGATATGGTCAGTGTGTTCGTGCGTTATAAATATGGCTTTTATATTTTTTACATCAATATTATTCGAAATTAAAGCATTTTCTACTTGTTTAGCGCTACGACCAACATCGACGAGCACACCGATATTTTCGGAAATACTAATGTATGTGGCATTTCCGCTGCTACCACTAAAAAGCGGGTATAGTTTTATCATTAATTTTTGTTCTCCGCCTTTTTTTAAAAATTTTACATTAAACTTCTTTACAAACTAGACTGAGTTTCATGAAAAAAATGAGAAAAACGCATGTGTATACTTTTGCAAGCTTTGAATGGGAAAGCAGATTTTTTCTTGAAAATTTGCATTCTGGTTGATTGGGGAAAAGGGGAGAAGTCTATTCTTTAAAGTCCTGATACTTCACTATCTGCTTCTTCGGAAGAAACAATTTTTATATCTGCTCCTAAACCGGACAATTTTTCAATTATGTTTTCGTAACCTCTTTCAATGTGCTTAATTTCATAAATGGAAGTAATTCCCTTAGCCGCCAAGCCGGCTATTATCAGAGCAGCTCCAGCGCGAAGGTCAGTTGCTCTGACAGGAGCTCCTTTTAATTCTTCAACGCCCTCAATTACTGCCAGTTTACCGTCTACTGAAATTTTAGCGCCCATGCGATGAAGCTCTTCAATGTAGCGGAATCTATTATCCCAAACGGCTTCATTTACCATACTGGTGCCTTCTGCTTTTGTTAAAAGTGCAGTTATTTGTGGCTGCATATCAGTCGGAAAACCAGGGTAAGGCATGGTTTTTACATTGCATTTTTTAAGTGGCCTATTGCACGAGACTCTAATGGATTCATCCGATTCTTCCAAGTCAATACCCATTTCTTCAAGTTTTGCCGTAATTGATTCAAGGTGCTTTGGGATGATATTTTCAACGGTTACATCGCCACCCGTCGCTGCAGCAGCCACCATGTAAGTACCCGCTTCAATTTGATCGGGAATAATTGAATAAGTAGTACCACCGAGCTTTTTAACTCCGTTTATTTTTATAACGTCAGTTCCGGCACCAAAAATATCAGCGCCCATGCAGTTAAGAAAATTCGCGAGGTCAACGATATGAGGCTCTTTAGCCGCATTTTCTATTAAAGTTAGCCCTTCTGCCTTTACGGCGGCAAGCATTATATTAACCGTTGCTCCTACGGAAACAACGTCAAGATATATATGTGTTCCGATTAATTTATCACATTTTACGCTTATCATACCATTTTCTAAACTATACTGCGCTCCTAAAGCCATGAAACCTTTAAGGTGCTGATCAATCGGACGAAGGCCGAAATCACATCCTCCCGGCAAACATACATGAGCTTCAGAAAACTTCCCTAAAAGAGCGCCAAGAAGATAGCAAGATGCTCTCATATTTCGCATAAGGTCAAACGGAGCAACTGATGAATTCATTTTTACAGGGTCAATTTCGACAGTATTTTTATTAATAAGCCTCACGTTTGCACCCATATCACTCAAAATCCTGCACATCAGCGTTATATCACTAATATTCGGGATGTTTTCAATTCTACAAATTCCATCTGAAAGCACTGTAGCCGGAAGAATTGCTACTGCTGCATTTTTAGCTCCGCTTATAGAGACGGTACCGTTTAATTTTCTTTCACCAGATATGATTATTTTATCCAAAGTTTCCCCACCTCTAATCTTACTTAAGCTTTTTATTATATTTTTATTTTATCCTATAAGAAAGAAAAAATTTAAATTATTAATCAATATACAAAATGTTACTCTTTTTACAAATTTTGCTTAAAATATATTTTTAGTATTCATCACTTTCATCAGTAATATCTTCACTATCCGAAGGATTCACATCATAACTATATGACTTTAGTTTTTTTACATTATTCGAAGAAGCATCGAAATCAACTTCGTATACTCTATATTGTGCGCCATCAAGATTTACATTCACGGTTTTTTTGCCGCTTGTACCCTTAACATATATAGAGTAATTACTATTATAGGCAGGGATTACTTTTTTTGCACTGTCAAGAACTCCGTTTATATATGTTGTTACAGTTATCTCGTTATTCACAGAGGCAGGAAGATCAACAACAACTTCAATAGTTTTTTCTCTTTTCACGCCGGAACTTACCGTAAGTTTAACCGAAGAATCTTTTCCTACAGATACTCCTGGAAGTGGATCAGTTGAAATAACAGTATCTTTTGGTTTGTCACTAGATTCAGAAGCGATACGATCAGAAACTTTAAGTCCTGCCGCTACAATAGCACTTTTAGCCGCAGATAAAGATTTATTAATAACATCCGGTACCGTAACTTTTTCTTCTGCCGGACCTTTGCTTACGTATAACCTAACTGTTGAATCCGCCGTTACTTTGCTACCCTCTTGCGGGTCAACATTGCAAACTATTCCTTCAGCAGTTTCTTCATCAACAACCATCAAAACTTCGCTTTTAAGTCCTACATTTAAAATTTTTGCTTTCGCGACGTCTTCTGTCAGCCCTTTAACTGCTGGAACTGCTACCAAAACTCCTGAACCATTTACTTTTAAAGTAATAGTTGCGGTTTTTTTGATTTTTTTTGAGTTTGGAAGAGGATCTTGATCGACTATTATACCTTCAGGTTTAGTTGGATCATATACCGATTCAATTTTCCACACAAATTTATATTCCGGGTTATTTTGAACATCCGAAAGTTTCATGCCAATTAAATTCGGAACTTCAACATCTTTAGCAGCGCTGCTTCCGCACGAAGTGAACATGGTTATGAAAATAAATATAAGAGCGAACAGCGCGACTGCTGCAGCAATTCCTCCGGTGATTATTCCAGCTTTGGACTTTTTCTTTTCATTGTCTTCGTAATTATATTCATCTCCATAGCCTGTTTGTTTACCGCGAACATCGTTTATTGCGTCAATATATTTTGTAGGGTTATAGTCAACAAAATATTTATATTCAAAACGCATTTGGGGATCGTTTTGAAAATCTTCTATGTCTTTTATCATCTCATCCGTTGAAAAATAACGATTTTCGGGTTTCTTCTCCATTGCATGAAGAGTTATTTCTTCGAGGCCTTCTGGGATATTAGGATTTATCTCTCTTAGCACCTTTGGTTTCGCTTGCATTTGCATTATGGCAACTGATACTGCATTATCCGCTTCAAACGGGAGTTTACCCGTGAGCATTTCGTAAAGCATTACACCAACTGAGTAAATATCGGCTTTTTCATCTATGGTGCTGCCTTTAGCTTGTTCAGGCGAAATATAATGAACTGAACCAATGGCTCTATCAGTCATCGTTTGAGTTTCGTTCCTCGAAAACCTAGCTATTCCGAAATCCGTAACTTTTATTGTTCCATCTTTAAGCAGCATTATATTTTGAGGTTTGATGTCTCGGTGAATTACACCTTTACCATGCGCGTGCTGCAAAGCCGACAAAATCTGATGGATAAAATATACTGCGTCTTTCCACTCAATAATTTTTTGCTGAGATATAAATTCTTTTAAAGTTATGCCGTCGATATATTCCATTACTATATACTGAATTTTTGTGCCGAAGCTCACATCAAACACTTTAACAATATTCGGATGCGATAGAACCGCAATCGCTTTGGATTCATTTTTAAATCTGCGAATAAACTCTTGATTGCCCAAAAATTCATCTTTAAGTATTTTAATAGCTACAATTTTATCTTCAATTATGTC
>JAEWWM010000012.1 GCA_023458915.1 Bacillota bacterium | reverse complement strand
TGGACTGTTCAAGATATAGAAAAGCACGCTGAGAGGTATTCCCAAAGCTACCGAAAGTACAAAAAAACCGGAAACACTGACGATGCAATCTGGGCACTGCAATTTGATCGCATGGCCGAAAAGACTGTTATGAAAGCACTTATTTCTAGATACGGCATAATGTCGACCGATATGCAAACCGCAGTAAGGTCAGATCAATCGAAGCTCAAAGTAAACATCGAAACAGGCGAAGAAATTATCGAATACATAGACAACCCAAGCGTTTTAAAAATTGAGGCATTGTCTACAGAAGAGCAACGAAAACTTTTAGAAAAATATGGCGGAGATAAAATTTCTAAAATGTTAGGGAAATTCAATCTTCAAAGCCTAAATGAACTCCAAAAAGAGGATTTAGAAAATTTTGAAAAGGAGCTTGAAAGTTTATGAGTGTAAAATTTGTTGTATATGGTAACCCTCGTGGCAAACAAAGACCAAGAATGTGTTATGTGAATGGTAAAACAATTGTTTACACACCCAAACCGACAAAAGAATATGAAAAAAAGATAAAAAAATGCTATAAAGCTGTTTCGAACAATTTTTTCAACAAGAATGTGCCTGTAGAAGTGAATATTAAAGCCTTTTTCCCCATTCTTAAAAGTATTTCGGAAAAACTAAAAATCAAATTTTTATCCGGTGAAATACTGCCAACAAAGCCTCCCGATCTGGATAATACCGCCAAAATTGTGTGCGATGCCTTAAATGGTATCGCCTTTTTTGATGACAGCCAGGTTTGCAGGCTAATCGTTGAGAAATGTTATTCCCTAATACCTAAAATTGTGGTTGAGCTTAAAGAAATGGAGACTGAGTGAAATGAGTAAAAAAACAGTAAAAATTTACGATAACGAAAAATTGATTTATGAAGGCAATTTAACAGGAAATACTTGCCTCCTGAAAGGTAGGCTGTATAAAGACCCGAAAGTACAGGGCAAAGCAGTCCACTTTTCTTTGCAGATAAGTAATGGTAAAAACCCTGAAACAAATCAGTGGAATAACCCGACCTATGCAGATTGTTCTGTGTTTGGGGACTTATCAAAAGCAATTCTCGAAAGATACCATGAAAAAGACCACATCTGGATAATCGGGAAATTCTATTCAAAGTCGTATGAAGGCAAGATTTATAAAGGATTTATTATCAAGGACGTTATAAATTTAAAGCCTGAAATAAGCAATAATCCCGACAGCATGAATTTTATCGGCACCGAAGACGTGCCGTTTTAAGTTTGGAGATGAGAAAATTGAATGTTTTGAGCTTATTCGATGGGATTTCATGCGGTTATCTGGCACTCCAAAAATCAGAAATCCCAATTGAAAATTATTACGCATATGAGATAAACAAATACGCACTGCGAGTTTCAAAGACAAGATTTTCACGGATTCAGCATTTCGGCGATGTTCGAGATGCTGATTTTTCTTTTCATAAAAATATTGACCTGCTTATCGGAGGCTCGCCGTGTACCGACCTTAGTTGCGCCAAGCAAAACAGGCAGGGTTTAAAAGGTACTCAAAGCAGTTTGTTCTGGGAATTTGTCAGGGCTTTGAAAGAAGTTAATCCCAAATATTTTTTGCTTGAAAATGTTGCAAGCATGAGTAAGACAGACAGAGCTGCAATCACAGAGGCTTTAGGTGTAGATCCGATTCTAATAAATTCAGCATTGGTTTCGGCGCAAAACCGACGAAGACTGTATTGGACGAATATTTCAAATATAATGCAGCCGAAAGATAAAGGAATTAAACTTGCGGATATTCTTGAAAACGGAAATGCTTTCACTAAAAAAAGTTATTGTGTGACCGCCAATATCGGCGCTGCGTATTTCAAAAATACTCTTGAAAAACACACGAGAACCATGATAGCCGTCCCAGCAAAAGGTGAGAAAAAATCAAAATGTATAACCGCGACTTATGCAAAAACTTCGCTTAATGACGATTTATCAAAACAAAGCAAAACAATTGTTGCAATACCTGCAAAAGGCTGCGCTGTAAGAAGCTGGCCTCGTGAAAGGAAAGAAAATAGAATTTACAATCATTTGGAAATCCGCAAAGATGAAAAATCAAATTCTTTGACTTCTCATACTAAAGATTCGATGGTTTGCAAACCTTTAAAGATCGGGGCTTTCGGTAAAGGCGGACAGGCAAACAGAATTTACAGCGTTTACGGCAAATCAGTGTGTATAAAATCAGGGGGCGGAGGACAAGGAGCCAAAACAGGACTATATAAAATCGATCTGCCTGACGGTGATTACTACATAAGGAAACTTACTCCCCTTGAATGCGAAAGATTGCAGACTTTACCGGATGGATATACCGATGTTGGCATTTCAAATACTCAAAGATATAAATGTTTGGGAAACGCGTGGACGGTCGATGTGATCGCCCACATTTTTAGCTTTTTAAAGGAGAGGATTTTTTAATGTCAGAAAAAGGGCTGATTTTGTATCACAGCTATCTTGAAACGATGGAAGATTTGTCAGACACTGAATTCGGACGACTTGTGCGCGCCGCGCTGGAATATAGCGCAGTTAGGACAATTCGGCAGCTTTCAGGGAATGAACGAGTTTTGTTTAAAACAATCAAATTTCAAATTGACAGAGATAGCGAAAAATACGAGAAAGTCTGCGAAAGAAATAAAGCAAACGGGCAAAAAGGCGGAAGAAAAACCCAAAAAACCCAGTCGGTTATTTCAAAACCCAAAAAAGCCAATGTAAATAAGAAGGAAAATGAAAATGAAAATTTAAAAGAAGGTATTGCTAACGCAATACCAAAGAAAAAACCGGATGAGCTGTTTGAAAAGTTTTGGAGCATTTATCCGAAAAAGGTGGCTAAACAAGCGGCTTTCAAGGCATTTAGGAAAATTCCGAAAATCGAAGCAACGCTGAGCGAAATCTTAGCGGGAGTAGAAAAATGGGAACGCTCCGAACAATGGCAAAACCCGCAGTTTATCCCATATCCGGCAAAGTTTTTAAGTGAACAGCGCTGGGAGGACGAGATGCAGAAAGGAGGCGTAAGTTATGAATCCAATCGTCAGCATTCTGACAGGAAATTCTGTACCGAATACCCCGAATAAACCTGCATTTTGTGAAGTTTGCAAAGAACCGACAACAAAACCGATGGAGTTTCAAGGCTTTAAATTTATGGCAAGTGTTAGTTGTGCGTGTGAACGTAAACGGATGGCAGAGGAAGCAGAAATAGAGCGCAAACAGGAAAAACTTCGAAAAATCGAAAAATTAAAATCGCTTTCTTTGCTTAGCGAAAGGTATAAAGATGTCACGTTTGAAAACAGCAAAACAGGCATAAATCCGAGCTTTGACACAGCTTTTAAGCGTTGCAAGAAATATTGCGAGCTGCACGCGGAAGTTATTAAAAGCGGTTCAGGTATTTACTTGTTCGGCGATAAAGGCACCGGCAAAACGCACCTGACGGCTTGTATGGCAAATTATCTGATGAATCAGTGTGTTCCAGTGCTTTTTACCAGCCTTTTTGAAATTTCAAAAGCGGTGAAATCTACTTTTAACCGTGAATCCGCTCAAACGGAACAAAAATTAATTGAAAATTTTGCGCAGGTTGACGTTCTCTTTTTTGATGATCTGGGCACAGAAATTTTTACTAAAAATTCAGGTGATACATGGCTTCAAAGCTTACTTTTCGATCTTATTAACAAGCGTTATAACTCTCAAAAATCCACGATTTTTTCAAGCAACTACTCTCTAAACGCCTTGATTAACGAACGAGGGATTGCCGAAAAAACTGTGGATCGCATATCGGAAATGACAAACGGCGCAGTAATGAAAATCACAGGAAAAAGTTTGCGTGGAAACTTAAAAAAAGAAATTTTATTTTAAAACGGGAGGAAATGTAAATGTTTTTAAATATTTTATCGGGATTATTTTGTTTTTTATTCGGATTTTATTATGGAGTTTGGTACATGAAAAATAAGTATCTACTTCTTGGCAAACATCTTTTGATAGTTTTAGAGGAAGACAGCACTTATAATACAGATTTTTTCACAGGAGTATGTGTGACTTTAAACACTCTACTCAAAAACAAGCTTGATGCTGAAGTCAAGCTTTCACTCACCAAAAAAATTCTTACGGAGCATCAAAAGGAGAGAAAAAATGCCAAAAAGAAGTAACCGCATAATTTTAGACAGCTATTATTACATAGAAATCGATCCTTTGAACTGGATACTTAAAAAGAAGCGCAAATCCCCGAAGTCACAGGATAAAGTTATAGGGTATTACTCAACTCTTGAAGATGCGCTTTTGGCTTATGAAGAAAAAATGACACAGAAAGCGTGCTTAGACCGTGATACGGAAATGTATATACGCCAGGCAATTAAGTTGCTAAGCAATATAAAATGTCTTTTTAAATCACTTGCAATCACGCTTGATTTAAAAATCAGAAAGGAAGATTAAGAAGATATGGACATAAAAGATGTTAAAGCTAAACTGCACGACACTGTTTATTATAATATAAATAACAATATTATCCCATTTGAACTAGTAGCATGTACTCTTCGGATGAACAAACACGGAGATTATTTTTATCAAGCGGAACTGCTGGATTTAAAATCCGGCAATTCTGTACTTATTGTTCCACTTGATAAAGTAAAAACAAAAAACTCCTAAAAATTTATTGCGGTATGGTTGGGTTATAAAATATAATATATAAGCATCAAAATATTGAAGGGAAGTACATAAATGACAGATTCAGTAAAAGATTTAGAAAAAATGCTTGCAGACGAACCAAAACCGGAAGCTAAAAGACAAAAATGGTCAGGATTCGTTGAAAGCGCAGTTGTAAATTTCTTTGACCAGCACAAGATAGAAAAATTAACGATTGAAGACGGTGACGGCAACAAAGCAAAGCTTATGAGAACTAAAGATAACGGCATCAGAGTAGAATATTCTTCAACTGTTATGCTGTAAAGTACAGTCTGAAGTAAATCGGAGGAGTTATTATTAAATATACTTATGCTACATCAGGGACTTGCTCAAAACAGATAAATATTGAACTCGACGGAGATACAGTAAAAGAAGTCGAGTTTGTGGGCGGATGCTCCGGTAACGCACGAGGTTTATCTGCACTTGTAAAAGGCATGAACAAAAAAGATGTTATTAAAAAGCTCAAAGGCACAAAATGCGGCAATCGCCCAACGTCTTGCCCCGATCAATTGGCTTTAGCTCTTGAAAGCGTAGAAGAAAATCAATAAATATACTATGAAAATATTAAAAGAGATAAGATTAATTTCTTATCTCTTTTTGTTTGGAGGAATTAAATTAAATGGATAAAAATGAAATAAAAGAATGCTTTGGAGAAGATACTGATATTATACGAAAAGGGACTTCTGAAACCACTTACTATATTGACGGAACTAAGAAATTACAGCCCAGATCAGAAAGCACTCCGAATAGCATTGAAACAGCAGAAAAAATCATGAAAATTGCGACAGGACGCGGAAGCAAAGTATATGAAACGCCTTTACAATTTGCAATTGCTTTGAAAGGATTTGAACAATGGTGTATTGATAAGAACGTAGCTCCATCTTATGCCGGACTTAGTTTTTATCTTAATATTTCCAAAGATACTTTAATTAAATATACAAGAGATAAAACAGAATTCACTTGTTATAACTTAATTGACAGTGTTACCGGAGAATATATTTATTCTACCAATGATAAACTAAAACTCGATAAATATATAAATTCTAATTATATAGTGGTGGATGAAAATAATATTAAACCCATTAATTATATTAAAGATAATAAAATAAATAAAAATAAAGTTATATCTGTTAAAGACAAGGTAAGTAAAGGTGAATATATTGTGGATATGTGTACGGTAAATTTCGCCAAAATTCTT
>JAEWWM010000011.1 GCA_023458915.1 Bacillota bacterium | reverse complement strand
GATAGCTTTTATATTTTATCCAAATATTCTTTATTTTATTGTTCCCCACCACTTACGGTGATGACCATATTCAATTAGTTTTTGCACACCTATGGTTGCTGCAATTCCGAATCCAATTAATGCCATTGCAATTATGCCTACCGAAGTTGCAGCTCCGGCTATAGCATATGATTTAAATTCTTTTCCATTGCCGACGTCCGTTAGATATTTACCTGCGATTTTCCCTCTAAAACCCTTAAAAAGAGTAAAACCATGCCGAAAAGCCATTGTTTTGCTGTTTTCATTTCTACTAGCTCCCCCAACAATTTCTTCCAAGTCTTTTTCAGAAAGCTTTACGCTATCCTTTTCGGCCACTTTATTTAAAATCGAACCAAGAAAATGCACTTTTTCTGCCGAGATTTCAATGCCTTCTTCTTTAAAAACAGCTTGAACTTCCTCCGGAGTTTCAAGACTAGCTATTTTATCCATAAATCCCTTTTCAAAAGCACATTTTAAACTTCTCATCTTTACACCCATTAAAAATATTCTCTATTTTTGAAATTTAATAAACAATACTGCGTACATATTATATGATATACACATGTTATCACTATTTATCTTCCCCAAAAATGCATGTTAGAAGAAATTGAAAAATTGAAAATTGGATATTTTCAAGAAATATTTTTAATTTCGGAAATATATTTTACGATGTCGCCGACAGTATTTATGGAACTTATCGCGTCATCAGAGGCTTCTATGTCAAATTCGTCTTCAAGAGAAGCGATTAAATCCGCTACATCTAAAGAATCTGCTTCTAAATCGTCAAATAAGTTGGTGTCTATAGTAATACCGGATTCCTCTACATCAAAAAGCGCACTAAGTATTGCTTTTACTCTTTCTAAAACCATATCAAAAATATCCCCTTCGCTCTAAATAATAAAATTTTATAGTAAGTGGTATAAAGTTACTGCAATATCCATGAGAATATAAATCCCAATTCAAAATAATATTTATTAAGTGCCTTTTTGTCAAGCAATATTTTACTGAAAATTCTTCCTTATTTTTTATAATTTTGAATTGCGATTTTAAAACAGGTCGAGTATAATAGTTTAAAATTACCAGTATAGTGAGTGATTTCACGACTTTTCGCTTTAGGAGGAGCTTTGTGAACAGTAGCAGTATTTCGGTTAATGCAATTATTGCTGCGGTATTTTTCATAATATTTATTATACTAAATGCGGTTATATCCTTATTTGGTGCTGTTGTTTTTATAATTAATACACTAATTGCTATCGTTTTATTTTTAGTGTGTTTTGCGTTTATTAAGCGTTCTACCTCTAATCCCTACAATGCGAAAACCAAAGCAGCTGCATCAGCTATTCTAAAAAAAATAAAATTAAGCGATACAATTTTTATAATGGGCCACAAATTTTCAGATTTCGACAGTATTGGCGCAGCTGCAGGGATTTGGAGCATTTGCACGCAAGCTAAAAAGAAAAATGTTTATATTGTTGTTGATAAACACCAATCTTCAGCAGTTCCATTAATAAAACACCTTGAAGATTCTGACTTAAGCGATGCATTTATTTCTCCAGAAAAAGCCAGATCCATAGTAACTGAGAATTCATTTTTAATAATAGTTGATACCAATTCGCTAGATTTCATTGAAAGCGCGGAACTATACGAAATGACACAGCATGTTTGTATTATAGACCATCATCATCTATCCAGTAACAAAATTCAGGGCACTTCGATATTTTTTCATGAACTTTCTGCTTCTTCCGCTTGCGAAATGGTAACTGAACTTATTCGGTACATAGGCGGAAATACGCTAAACAAAACCGAAGCTGAAGGACTTTTTGCCGGAATTATGCTCGATACCAAAAACTTTTCATTAAAATCCAGTTTGCAAACTTTTGAAGCTGCACTTTACCTTAAAAGAAAAGGCGCCGATAATTCAAAAATTAAAAAAATGTTTGCAGTCCCTCTTAGTGTTCATAAAATTAAAAGTAAAATAATAGAGAACGCTAACATAATTGAAAACTGTGCGGTTGCGCGGCTGAGTGAACTCGAAAGCAATGCTAGAGTTGCATGCGCCCAAGCTGCAGACGAACTTGTTGATATAGAAAACGTGAGAGCTTCATTTGTAATTTTTTCGTGCGATAATGAGGTGAATATTTCAGCAAGGTCGCAAGGAGATGTAGATGTGCGAATTATAATGGAACAAATGGGCGGCGGCGGACATCAAACAATGGCTGCAGCGCAAATTCCTGAAATGAATTTTGAACAAGTGGAAGAAAAATTAATTAAAATTATCAAAAAAGAACTGATGAAATCAAAAGGAGAATGAAAAATGAAAGTAATTTTATTAAGTGACGTTAAAGGGGCCGGCAAAAAAGGGGATATAGTAAAAGTTTCGGATGGCTACGCAAGAAATTATCTTTTTCACAAAAATCTTGCAAAAGAGGCAACTTCTCAGGCTCTTAGTAAGCTTTCCGATGAAAAAGCATCGCTCGCCTACCGCGAAGAACTTGAAAAGCAAGAAGCCCAAAGGATAACTAAAATTATAAACGGTAAATTTATTGAAATATTTTCTAAAACTGGTAAAAATGGAAAACTCTTTGGGACAGTAACTCCTAAAGATATTGCTGCTAAAATCAACGAAACTTATGACGTCACAATTGACAAGCGAAAAATAATTATTTTAAGTGAGGATATTAAAGCTCTCGGTACATATGAATTTGAGGTTAAGATTTATAACGGAATAATTGCGAAAATGACATTAACAGTAGCAGAGAAATAATGTTAATGTCTAAAATTACAAGTTAAACGCTAATAAAATGATCCCCAGTGCAATAAAATAATCGGAAATATTACACACGGGTGGGAAAAATGAAAGTTTTAAATAATCAGTAACATAGCCGAAAAATATACGGTCGACTAAATTACCTATTCCCCCACCAATTACAAAAGAAGAAGCCAAAACAAAAATTTGGCCTCTAGTTTTTTTAATTAATATCAAGTATAGCAGCGCAAATATAATAGCAATTGATATAAAAATAAAAAAATGTTTTCCGCCATCAAAAATTCCAAGCGCCGCGCCAAAATTTTTAATATGAGTTATTTTTAAAAATGGTATCGAGGTACTGAAAAGGTACCCTTCATTAAGATTATTCCTTACCCAGAACTTAATAATTTGGTCAAATACGGGAATAAGAATAACGAACACAAAAAATAACAACATACAGGTACCCCACATTTGTTTTATAACAGGCCTGCTTCATTAAACTACAAATTTATTTTAAAATCTCCGCGCATCTTGCACAAATATTCGGGTTTTCAGTATCTTTACCTACAGATTCGCTGTAAGTCCAGCATCTTTCGCATTTGCCATGTTTGGAGTGGCTTGTGCTAATTGAAAGATTTTCGAAACCTTCAACACTATGATCGCCTCTACCATCTTTCTCTACTTTCAAGTCAGAAATAATTAGGACAGATTGCAGCTCATTTTTGTGCTCTTTTATAAATTCATAAATTTCGCCTTCGGCATAAACGTTAACTTCCGCTTCAAGTGAGGAACCGATGACTTTATCTTTTCTTTGAATTTCAAGAATTTTTTTTATCTCATCTCTGATTTTTTGAATTTTGTCCCAAGTTTTAATAAATTCGTCTGTAATATCAAGGTCGAGTTTTTTATTCATATCATTTAAAAACACGCTTTCGATATTTTCATTTTTAGCGCGGGGCATATATTTCCATATTTCTTCTGCCGTATACGAAAGTATAGGAGCGAGCATTTTAATTAGTGTGTTTAAAATTAAATAAATTGTAGTCTGAGCCGCACGGCGGGTGATGCTATCAGCTTTTTCAACGTATAATCTGTCTTTTAAAACGTCGAGGTAAAAATTTGACATGTCGACTATACAAAATTGTTGAACCGCATGATAAACTACATGAAACTCGAAAGTTTCATATCCGTCCATTACTTTTTCAGCAACGTCATTTAATTTAGCAACAGCCCATTTATCAATACTTGAAAGCTCATTTAGATCCACTATATTTTTATTAGGATCAAAATCGTAAAGATTACCTATGATAAACCGTGCAGTATTCCTAATTTTTCTGTAAGCTTCGCTGAGCTGCTTTAAAATTTCGTTCGATATTTTAACGTCAGTGTGATAATCCGCAGAAGATACCCAAAGCCTTAAAATGTCAGCGCCGAATTTATTTATAACTTCGCTCGGCTCAATCCCATTCCCTTGAGATTTAGATTGTTTCCTTCCTTCTTCATCCACTACCCAACCATGAGTCACTATGTTTTTATATGGCGCGCAGCCTTTCGTGGCAACGGATGTCAAAAGCGAAGACTGGAACCAACCTCTATATTGGTCAGAACCTTCGAGATAAAGGTCAGCAGGGAAGTGAAGCTCCGGGCGCTTAGCGCAAACTGCAGTATGTGACGACCCGGAATCAAACCACACATCCATTATGTCTCTTTCTTTTATAAAATCATGGCTGCCACATTTTGAACATGCAACGTCTTCTTTCAAAAAATATTCAGTATCATACGTATACCAAGAATCTGAACCTTCTTTTTCAAAAATATCAGCTATGTGTAGCATTATTTCTTTATTGATTAGTTCTTCCCCGCAGCTTTTGCAAAAAAATATAGGTATCGGAACTCCCCAAATTCGCTGCCTTGAAATGCACCAATCTTTACGCTCGCCTATCATAGCAACCATTCGCTCTTTGCCCCACGCGGGGTTCCATTTCACAGTTTCAATCGCTTTCAGAGCCTCTTTTTTAAAATGTTCAACTGAACAAAACCATTGTTTCGTGGCTCTGAATATTATTTCAGACTTGCAGCGCCAGCAATGCGGGTATGGATGGTCAATCGTTTTAATTGCAAAAAGTAAATTTTCTTTTTTTAAATATTCGCGTATCTTATCTCCCGCTTCGTGAATATCAAGTCCACTAAATAACTGCCCAGCTTCCTGAGTTAGAACGCCCTTACTATCAACTGGTACAATCACAGGCAAGTTTTCATAATTTTTGCAAACTTCAAAATCTTCCATACCGTGGCCAGGTGCAGTGTGAACGCACCCCGTTCCACTTTCAATTGTTACGTGATCTCCGACAATTACAAGTGATTTTCTGCTTAAAAAGGGATGCTCGGTTTCCATAAATTCAAGCTCTTTGCCTGAAATTTTTGCTATTATTTCGTAACCTTCAATTTTACCAGCCGCCATGACTTTTTGAGTTAAAGCATCCGCTACAATATAAAATTCATCACCGCTTTTTATTAAAGAATATTCAAAATCTTTGCCAACGCATATAGCAATGTTTCCAGGAAGCGTCCAAGCGGTTGTTGTCCAGATTAAGAAATAAGTATTATTTAAATTTGCACCAAATTTTGAAAGTTTACCTTTATCATCCGAAACTTTAAATTTAAGGTATATTGACTGGCATTTATCGTTTTGATATTCAATTTCAGCTTCAGCAAGTGCTGTTTCGCACGTTGGACACCAATAAACGGGTCTAAGGCCACGGTAAATAGTTCCTTTTTTGGAAGCCATGTCAGCAAACACTCTAATTTGCTCGGCTTCGTACTCAGGCATGAGAGTTATGTAAGGATTGTTCCAATCGCCTACTACACCGAGGCGCTTAAATTGCACTTTTTGCTTATCAACGTAACCAAGAGCAAATTCCTTGCAAAGTTTTCTAAGTTCGATATCAGACATTTGGTTAGATTTTTCTGCCCCGACTTTCGACCTTGCCTTAATTTCAGTCGGAAGCCCGTGGGTATCCCATCCTGGAACAAACGGCGAATTAAAGCCGTTCATACTTTTATATTTAACAACTATATCTTTAAGAATTTTGTTAAGGGCGTGACCAAGGTGTATGTCACCGTTGGCGTAAGGCGGACCATCGTGCAAAATATATAATTCTTTATCTTTGTTTTTTTGAATTAACTTATCGTATAATTTTATATCTTTCCAGTAGTTAAGCGTTTCAGGTTCTTTTTCGGTTAGTCCCGCGCGCATAGGAAACTCCGTTTTTGGAAGATTTAATGTACTATTATAATCTTTTGTCATATATGGCTGTGTCCTTTCTAGTTTTTTTAAAATTTATAAATTAAATCTTATTATAAATTTTATGCGGCGCGATTTCAATCACAAAAATTAAAAGCCTGCTTAATTTTTAAAAGCAGACTGATTGAATTAAATTTGAATTAAAGGTTTTATTATTTTTTTTTTCGAAATATTCCAGAATAAGCGCCTGAAGTTTCGTTTTCTTTTTTTTCACTGTAATCTTTTCCAAATTTTAAATTTTCAAATTTGCGGCGCTGCGGAATATTAACATTATCCGAAGAAAATATATCATTAGGGCCAGGTTGAATTTCGCCAAGATTTACTTCTTCAAAATTAATGTCTTTATTATTGTCCTTGCGTTCCGTTTCAAAGATTCTGCTTTCTGTTACTTCCTCAGTAGTCACTTTGTTAGCTAAATTGGATTCCTCAGCTTTTTCCGCATCTGGATTTTCATTTGACATGCTGTTTATTAAATTAAGGTGCTTTTTGTAAATATCTTCAAGTTCTTTCCTTAACCTAGCGGTTTCGAGTTTGAGTTTACTTGATATTTCCGCCTGAACAGATGCTTCTTTTTTAGCTTCATTTATTATTTTTTCGGATTTTTTAGTAGCTTCGTCTATCATACCGGTAGTTTTAATTTTTGCATCATTTAAGGATTTTTCAGAAATTTTTTGGGCGTTTAATATCACATTTTTTATTGAATCTTCTTCTTCATAAAATTTATTAACTTTATTTTTAAGACCCTCTACGGATGTCAAAAGATTTTCTCTTTCGCGCAGTATTTTTTCATAGGAAATTTGAATATCATCAATAAATGCGTCGACATCCTCTGGTTTATATCCACCAAAAGTTGCCTTGCGGAAGCTCACGTTCCGAATGTCTTCTATGCCCAACAAAAAACTCACCTCATAGTAGATATCTTTCCAAAACTAACATGAACGCAAATTTTAGAAAATTTGCTTTTCGCTCAACACTCACCAAAGTGTTGTCCACATACGTCTTTCTCGCTTTTTGAAAATCCTGACTAATTTAAGAAAACGTCTAACACTATAATAAACCAATATACAAGTAAAAATCAAAATTTTACCTGCAAATTTTTTAAAACAAACTATTTCATAAAAACATTAAAAATATACTCCATGACTTTCAAGACCTTCTAAAACATCATTTCCTTCAAGTTCAACGTTGCATGGAGTTACAACAAAAGTATCGGTAGCAACTTTTTTGATTTTTCCGCCGTTAGCATATGCAACGCCACTTAAAAAATCAATTATGCGCCTTGATTCAGCTTTAACAACATCTTCAAGGTTAAGTACTATTGTGTGCATTTTTAAAAGTTCATCCGCTATGTTCTTAACTTCTTCACAAAAACGTTCAGGCTTGGTAAGAACCACTTTTAGCTTAGCTGTAGCATGGATGCTTACAACTCTGCTTCCGGAAGAAGAATTTCTTTTTTCTTTATATCTTGAACGCGGACTTTCCTCTTCATAATTTTCTTCTTCATACTCGTCTTCATAATAATCATCTGAAGGCGCCCACATTTCTTTAAACTTTTCAACTAATCCTGGCATTTTTTTACTCCTCCTAAAGGGTTGAAACAACATTCAACTACCCAATAAAACTCAGTTTCCTGGAGAAAAATCGGCTTCTCCAGACATCACAGTTAACATTATCGTCATTTTACCAATGAATGTCAACAATTATTTTTATTATTTTGCCAAAAAATTTTACATAAATAAAGACAAATTTCTACAAAATTATCCAATTTTATTTTATTTCACGTGCTTCCCGACATAAAGGGTGGTGCCACGCACAACTACGTTATCTCCTGGTTGCATGTAATTTTCATCGTTTGCTTCTTCGGAAGTATAGGAACATATGACATCAGACCCTAACCAAAAAATAGGTTTTGCTTTTTTAAATTTTAAATAATTTCCGCTTCTAACAAACACGCCTGTTTCAAAGCCATTTCCTTCATTTTTACTTTTATGAATAGCGCTTTTACTTATTTTAATACCTGAATATTCTTTTAGATTAATTCTGAATTTTTCTTTTCTAACTGAAAGCAGTTCTTTGTTCATATAATCACACGACAAGAGCATTATAAAATCGCTGGTATTGGATTTTTGTGCAATCGATTCAACTCGAAACGGCAAACTTAAACTTAAATCAAATGACGGCATACTTACGCTAACTTCTGCACCAACGTTTATTTTGGAGCACTCATCATTGCTTATTTTGCAAATAATATACCATGTTTCCGATTTTATTATTTTCCCGATTTGATTAACGTTTGAAGAACTCGTAGAAATATCATCAAAATTTAAATTTTCAAAATTTGAGCTAGTAATGCTTTTGTAATCGACTATATTTTCGTAACCATCCGTATGATTCACAAACTCGCCAGATTCAGGTGAATTTATTACGGATGCGCTTTTAGGCAGATGTGAAAGCAGCCTTTCTTTTTCATCTTTTAAAACTTTTATTTTATCGCCAAGATTAATATTTTTGCCCGAAATTATTTCTCTTTCGCTGAGCAAATATAGTATTTTTTGTTTATGATTGTTTGCTTTAATAAGTTTCACATCATCTGTGGCGGCAAGCAAATTTTTTATTTCCTCATTTATTTGATTATTTATAAAACTTATGTTGCTTGAAATATTGTTTTTCGAAAAACTAAGTTTCTTTAGAGTTTCTATTTCTTTATCTATACTATCAATTCTGTAGCTTGCCTTTGCTTCTTCAGGAGATTTATAAATTTCAGCTATTACTTCATTTTTCGGAATTTTTTCACCATCACTGAAAAGATATTTTAAATTTTCTTTACTGTAAGAGCCGCTACCTAAAATCATTTCATCGCGCACGGCAATACCAAAAGTTTCTATAGAATCTTGAACTTCGCCTCTTTCGGCAATTTGAATATCCAAACCCATATATTTATGCGAAACAAAAACATAAACTACCCATAAAAACGCAGCAAAAAAAGTGCTAGTTATTACAATTTTTTTTATACTAAATTTTTTCATGTCAGACCTTTTAAATATTCATCAAATTAGCATTTTTAATAATATTTTTCGCAATTTTTATAATTTCAAAAAAATCACTATACTCATCAACATATATCCAGTTTATTTCTTTGTCACGCCGAAACCAAGTAAGCTGTCTCTTAGCATAGTTACGGGTAGCCTTTTTAAGATTTTCAGAAGCTTCCATCTCGCTGCATTCGCCCATTATAAAAGGAAGAATTTCTTTGTATCCAATGGCAGCGCCTGCCGTTTTGCTAAATTTAATTTGCGACAGCTTTCTTACTTCTTCCACAATACCTTTTTCAAACATTTTGTCTACACGCCTGTTTATTCTGTCATATAAAATATCGCGGTTCTTAAAATCAAGTCCTATCTTACAAATTTTATAAAGTGGTTTGGCTTTTTTTGATCTGTCAATCTGCTTGGATATAGGATACCCCGACGTATAAAAAAATTCAATTGCTCTTCTGAGTCTTCTAGTGTCATTTTCATGAATTTTTTTGGCGCTTACTGGGTCTATTTTTTTCAGCATTTCGTAAAGCTCTTCGTTATTTAAATTTTGAAATTGATCAAACTTGATTTTATTTATTTTACTTTCAAAATCTATATTTTTCAAAAGCGAGTCAATGTATAACCCTGTTCCGCCTACTAAAAAGGGAAGTTTCCCGCGACTGTAAATATTTTCTATGCACTTTCGAGCAAGCTCTGTAAAATTTGCAACACTAAATTCTTCGGTTATAGATAAAAAATCAAGCAAATGATGCGGTACCACTTTTAACTGAGCTTCATCAGGTTTTGCTGTGGAAATTTCAAATTCTTTGTAAATTTGCATTGAATCCGCGGAAATAATTTCTCCGCCAAATTTTAACGCTAAATTTACAGCAAGTTCAGTTTTCCCTGAAGCTGTTGGCCCCACTATGGAAATTACTGGAATGAGCTTATAAGGCACAACAATCACACCCTTCCGAACTGCTTTTCGACGAATTTTTTTGTAAGCGTAACATAAATTGGTCGCCCATGCGGGCAGTGTTTTATACCAGGATTTTCAAGAAGTTTTTTAATAAGTGCAGAAATTTCAGCGTCCGGGCTGCTTTCCCCGCCTTTGATTGCCGAGCGGCAAGCAATATTATGATAAAGCCAATCAAGCTTTTGGGTATCTATGCTTTTTTTGTTGTTTATTAAATAATTCGCGATCTCTATAACGGAATTCGGAACTTCTTCAAGCAAAATGTACATCGGAACACCCCGCACAATTACCGTACCTATGCCAAAATCCTCTATATGATATCCTGCTTGGAAAATTAAATCCAAATTTTCAAGTATGACGCTGTATTCCTCTTTTTCAAGGGTTACAATTATTGGATCCAAAAGATTTTGAGATTCAACTTCTCCTTCACTCTTTTTTAAATTTTCAAATATAATCCTTTCATGCGCGGCATGCTTGTCGACTAAAATCAGCTCTTTCTCGCATTCCATAATAATATAGCAATCAAAGATTTCGCCAATTATTTTTATGCTTTTTTCCTCTAAAGATTCAAAAAAAGAGTTTTCTTGAATAATTACTTCTTGTTGAAGCTTAACTGCTTGCTTCTCAAAACTTACGGGCAGGTCTTCAGTAGATTTTATTTCATTTTCGCTTTGTTTTTCAGATTTATTAAAAAAATCAAAATTTTTAATATTTTCTTTATTATCCTTGATTGTTCCCAAAGGCGCAAATATTTTTTGAAACTTCTGAAAATTGAAAGAATCTTTAAGCTGTATTTTAGATAGTGGACTTTCGCTTTCGGCATCTAGAATTATTTTTCCACTGTTACTGTTAAGAAGAGCATTTTTAACACCGTAATAAATGGCTTCAAAAATAGATTTTTCATTAATAAATTTAATTTCGGTTTTGGCAGGATGAACGTTCACGTCGGTAAGATTTGGCGAAATTGTGATATATATGACGCAGTACGGAAATTTACTAACCATTATAGAATTTTTAAAAGCTTCTTCAAGTGCAGTGGTTGCCACTTTGCTTTTAACATATCTTCCGTCTACAAAAAAAATTTGCATACTTCTGCTGGATTTAACTGCAGAAGGTTTACTTACAAACCCGGAAACTTTAACACCGCCAAGTTCATATTCAAGCGGAACCATACCGTCAAAAAAATCTTTCCCATAAACACTGTATATAGCAGCTTCAGTTTTTCCGTCACCTGGAGTAAATAAAGCTTCTTTACCATCTCTTATAAATTTAAAAGATATTTCCGGATGCGAAAGCGCGAGTTTATCAACAACTCCGGCGCAAAAATTCGCTTCTGAAACGTCTTTTTTCAAAAATTTCATTCTAGCAGGAGTGTTATAAAAAAGGTCTTTTATTACAACAGTTGTACCGATTGCACAGCCTATATCTCTAAGATTTCCAGGAATTCCGGCATCAATAAAAAACTGCGTTCCGAACACTTCTTCCTTTGATTTTGTGATTATCTCCGTTTTCGAAACAGCGCAGATGGAGGCAAGTGCTTCGCCACGAAAACCAAGCGAACTTATGTTATTTAAATCCTCGACATCTCGCAATTTACTGGTCGCGTGACGTAAAAAAGCGTTTTTTACGTCGTCTCTGTATATTCCGCTACCATTATCGGAAATTTTTATAAGCCGAATCCCGCCATTTTTAATTTCTATCGTAATTCGCGTAGCGCCGGCGTCAATAGAATTTTCGGCAAGCTCTTTTAGAGCTGAGGCAGGTCGCTCGACAACTTCACCGGCAGCGATTAACTGAGCAACGTGTTTATCTAAAACATTAATTCTTTTCATGCCTAAAAACTCCTTTAAATTTAAAATTAAGCGTTATTTACAAATTTTATAAATCCGTGTTTCACTATCATCTCACGGCGAGGGAAAATACTAAAAAAATTTTAACTTTTCGTTTCTGTAAGTTTTATAAGCTCGTATAAAATATTCATTGCCTCAATTGGCGTTAAGATACTAACATTTAATTTTTTTAACTTTTCCATTACTTTACTTTCGTTTAAATAAGTGTCTGAAAATTGAAGTTGCACACTGTTACTTTCGCTTTTAAAAATTTGATTTTCCTCAGCTAATTCTCCTGCTTCCAGCTTTTTTAAGATTTCTTTTGCTCTGATAACGATAGACTGCGGAATTCCTGCAAGCTTTGCAACTTCAATTCCATAACTGTCGTCAGCTGCGCCAGGAACTATTTTTCTTAAAAATGTTATGTCGTCGCCATGTTTTTTAACCGCAATATTATAATTTTTTATGTTTTTAAATTCGCTTTCCATGTTTGTAAGCTCATGATAATGCGTTGCGAAAAGAGTTTTTGCTCCAAGTTTTTTTGTGTCTGAAGTGTATTCAAGCACAGCCCTCGCGATGCTCATACCGTCAAAAGTTGACGTACCGCGCCCGATTTCATCTAAAATAAGTAAACTTTTTGATGTCGCATTTTTTATAATGTCTGCAACCTCGTTCATCTCAA
>JAEWWM010000010.1 GCA_023458915.1 Bacillota bacterium | reverse complement strand
ACTCCGCATCTTGAGCAAACTGCAAAATTTCTTCAATATTATTTTCAGATAGACCACCATCAGTTGTAAAAAATTTAAAACCGTTTCTGTTCGACGGATGATGACTAGCGGTAATTGCTATCGAAGCTGTACATGAAAGCACAGTTATTGCCATAAACATCGCAGGGGTCGACGCAAGAGAGCAGTCGTATACATTAATTCCAGCGTTTCTGAGAGCACTAATTGAAGCATTTTTTATTCTGGATGCAGAGGTTCTGGAATCGTGACCGATAGCTATAGTAATGGATGAATAATCTAACTTCATTTTTTCAGAAAGCCACCTGGCAAAAGCCAAGCATATTTTTTCGGCGACTTCATTTGTTAAATTCATTTTCTCGCTTTTAACATTATCGTCTGCTATCCCTCGAATGTCAGAACCGCTTTTTAATTGCCTCCAGAAATTATCTAACATGTGCTTTTAACCCTCTCTTTCAATGATTTAAAATTATATAACATAAACGACAAAAAATAAACACAAAAAGAACGTGGGCATGCTAATTTTGCGTTTTTGTAGCAAGATAATGCCCAAATTAAAAAATAGTTTATTTTATTTTATCTACAATCATGTTAGCACATTTGTAAACGTTACCACCACCTAAAGTTAGGATTAAATCCCCGCTTTGGGCATTTTTTGTTACGTAATCGCATATCTCTTCGAATGTTTTTAAATATATTCCATTATCAATTTTTTCTACTAAGTCCTCAGCGTAAATCCCATAGGTATTTGTTTCTCTAACGGGCAGTATTTCTGAAACAATTATTTTATCAGCAATCGAGAGCACTTTTGCGAAGTCGTCTAAAAACATTGAGGTTCTTGAAAATGTATGCGGCTGAAAAATAGCCCATACGCGATTAAATCCCATTTTTGTGGCAGCATTTAAAGTAGCTTCAATCTCCACTGGGTGATGCGCAAAATCGTCCGCGACGGTAATACCATTTATTTCAGCTAAAAATTCAAACCTTCTATGTGCACCTGTAAATTCTTTTAAAGATTTTTGAATATCATTTTTCGGAACACCCAAATGTGAGCACACAATAAAAGCAGCCAAGGCATTGCAAACATTATGGCTACCAGGAACGCTTAGCTCCAAATGGATCGTTTTTTTGTCACCTTTAAAAACATCAAAATTCGCCTGATGCCTTTCGTTAAATTCTAGATTGTTGGCATGATAATCATTTTCTTTAGAAAATCCATAAAAAACTTTCTGAGCTTCAGTATTCTCCACCGAATCCTTTGTGTTTTTATCATCACCACATGCCACAATTAAATCCTTTGTCTGAGCTGCAAATTTATGAAACGATTTTTTAACATTTTCTACTGTTCCGAAATAATCCAGATGATCTGCGTCAACATTTGTTATAACTGAAATGCTAGGCTCAAGACACAAAAAACTATCAACATATTCACAGGCTTCAGCAACGATAATATCAGACTTACCAACGCAGCCATTTGCTCCTATTTTTGGGAGGGTACCTCCTATAACTGCCGTGGGATTTTTTTTTGCGTCTAAAAGTATAGAGGTTATCATGGAGGTCGTCGTCGTCTTTCCGTGGGTCCCTGATACAGCGACTGAATTTTTGTATTCGTTAAATATTATTCCAAGCATCACGCTGCGCTCAATTATTGGAATGTTTTTTTCTTTAGCCGCCTGTATTTCCGGATTTGATTCTTTAATGGCGGCTGAAAACACAACCAAATCCTGGTCTGTTATATTTTCCTTTTTTTGCTCTAAGTTAAGTTCTATATCCATATCTCTAATTTTTTCAAGTGTATCTGATTCATAATTATCCGATCCTGTTATTTCAAATCCTCTGACTTTCAATATTTGTGCGAGCGGAAACATCCCTGACCCGCCAATTCCTATAAAATGTATCTTTTTAGTGCCATCTAAACTTTGTATCTCGCTGCTTTCCATATTTTGCCCCCGTTATTTATATTTTAAGTTATATTTATTTTTCTTTTTGCCTGGCTTGAAACCATATTTGCTTTTAATGTGAGGCTCATAATTTTTCGGGATCTTTTTGTTGCCTATGATTACTTTTATTATAAGCAAAATTCCCGCAAGTATAAGTATCCATGCAGCTGTAGTTTTTATTAGATTTTTGCTGCGATTTTCATTTTGCGGGATTTCTGCAAAAGGATACTGGTTTATTTCATTTTCTGAAACCTCAGGTAATTCAGGCTTCGGAGGTATTTCTTGTTTATTTTTCTCAAGTGGAGGAGGTTCATCTTTTTTTTCGGCTTGTTCTTGAGGAAGCGGCGGTTTTTTTTCGGAATTTTCAGACGGAGCAGCCGGTAAAACTTGTTTTGCTGTTTCCTGCGGTTGAGGTTTTGGTGGTGGTGACGGATTTGGTTTATTTACAGGATTTTCAACTTTAGGAGCTGGGTTTTCTTCCACAGGCGGAGAAACACTTTGAACTCCAGCCGGCGGCGAATTAATTGGTTCTACTGCAGTTGGTTCGTCTTGAGCATTTATATTGATTTGACTACTAAGCGCGCATACTGCAGTAAAAAATAAAATCAGAAAAAAATTACTAATTTTTAATTTTATAATTTTCACTCGTAAAGTCTTTTTTATGGTTGTATTCACCACTCAAACGTCTAGTTTTAAATTATTATAACATTTTAAAAATTAAAAATAAAATCCTTCCCCATAAAATGGATTTTTATAAGCTCAGGTCTGAAGTTTTTTTGCCGGCAAACGAAAAAAGGAGGATTATCTTCAAATATCACCGCTCTTGCATTTTTTTCGACTACTGTAAATCCTGTAATTAATACCAAAACAAAAAATGTAGAAATCATAGGAATAAAAAAGTAATTTCTTTTGCTTCTATCTATAAATTTCATCAATTTTCACCGTCCTATTTTTTCAAGTCATTTAATAACTTTGAAAGCGCCTCCCCAAGCATTGAACCCGTATTAATGGCTTCTTCTAAGGTATTAACATCGCTTCCAACCTCAATTAAAAGCGATCCCGGTGTAATGTGCTCGTTATATTTCACTTTTGAAAAACTGAGAGGTCTGGTAAGTCCCGGGAACATAGTTTCGCAGTATTTTTGAACTCTTAATGCAAGTCTTAAATTTTTCTCCCAGTTTGGGAATCCAAGTGAATTATCGGGGTCACAACCGGAAACTATCATAAGCTGAGCGGATTTTTTATCTTTATATTTAAAAGTTGGCTTTATTTTCCCTGTTTCTTTCGAGCCTAAGCTGTCACGGTGGATATCGATTACAACTTGTATTGAAGGGTATTTTTCGAGATTTTTCTTAATTGTAGCTGCGGCTCTGGAATACGAGCCGTTGTAAGTAGGGGTATCGTGGTAAGTTTCATCGTGGATTGTCGTTATGCCATTTTCGTTTAGTTTGTCTCCTATCACCTTGCCTACTCTTGTAATGTTTTTTGAACTATCGAGCGATCGCGGATAAAAACTTTCATAAAAAAATCCTTGGTCTTCGTTCATGTACGATTCAGAGGTATGTGTGTGGAAAATTAAAACCTGTGGCTTATTTGTTTTTGTTATATTTATTTCTGGTTTTTTATTAAGCTCTGATCCTATGTTGATATTTTGATTTGTGGTGTTTTTAATATAGAAATTTTCAAATTTAGTGCCGCTCGAACTAAACTGACTTTCAATTATTTTATGTGTGGGCTCGCCGGGAGGATGGTATTCTGGATTTTCTTTCGAAAAATCAGGTAAATTAATATTTCCAGGTTTAATAAATAAGCCGTTATTTTTTCCCTCAGTATTAGCATTTCCCGTTTGCTCCTGCATATTATTTTTTTCGCCATAAACTAGAATATTTTTGATGTCAGAAAAAAAATTAAATCTGCTCCTTGAAAAAATAGACCTGGCGGCTAGTAAATTAACGCTGTCAAGGTTCATGCGAAAAAGATTCTTGGCTCTTAAAAAAATACATAAAAAAGCAATGAAAACAGCGGCAGTGGCAAGAGCATCTGAAGAGAAACTCACAATCCTTTTTTTTGTTACAGCATTCAATTTTTTGGTACCTCCCGAATTTTAAGAGCTCCACTTGAATAAACACAATCAAAACATTACAAAAAACGTTTTGAAAGTGAAAATCTCCGAATTTTGGGAATCTTTGAAAGGTAACTTTTATCCACAAAACTTATATAAATTTATGAATTTAAAATTATTTTTATTACGATTAAAAATATTATAATTAAAGAAACAAATACAACGAAAAAATAACCACACTTATAAAAAGTGTGATAATTATTTCTGTTTCACTATCATGATGTGCTAAAGTAGAAATGGACACTAAAAAGATTGAAAATATATAATAAAATCTACTATTTCCCCTTTGGGTAAAATGTCAAAAATATTGTTTATTGCCGAAATTTCTTTCTAAAATACCAAAACACTTTTAAGTAATATAAAGCCGTGCTTTCCAGCACGGTTACAATTTTTTATATTACTTAAATAAATAGTTAAAAGGTATGGTAATCAATATACTTATGCCTGCTGTAAACAGCAACAATACTGTTAATGCCCCGTCTTTCGTCGATACTCTAGTACACATTTTATAAAATTGATGAAATGTCAATTCAGACGTTACATATAAAATAACAAATATCCACCACATAAAACAGCCTCATTGTCTTTGATTAAGTTCTCCCACTTAAATAAAAAAACTTCCATAAAAACAATAAGCAATAAGTTTTTAGAACCTAATACTCATTGAATTGCCCGAACAGTATATTTTTAATCCTTTATTAAAAATGAAAAAAGAAAGAAATACAAAAAATAATGTAGCTGAAAATACAATAGGCAAATAAATAAAATTAAAATTCAAAATTATTCTAATAGGCATATAAAGCACAAATCCAATCGGAACAATCGCATAAACAATCACTTTCATAAGCCCTTTAAATACACCCTCAGGATATGTTCCTGTCATGAAAACAACACAACTCAAAGTGTAAATAACGTGGTCGCCACCTTTCAACCAAAAAGTTAGGCTTCCTATTATTACAAAAAATGCAGTTAAAGTTACTCCACCTAAACAAGCAAACAAAATAAATAGCATTGCTTTATAAAAATCAGCTCCTACACATATAAAGGCTAAAACTGTTCCGTAAATTAAATCGCCAAAAGCCGAAGGATTGGTTTTAGAAATCGAAACATTATATAAAACATTAAGCGGCTGAGTTAAATATGCGTCTAATTTTCCTGTTGTTATTAAATTAGGAATAGAATAAATATTTTCAAAAAAACACGTGTTATGCCGATTGTTACTGTATATAATGCCCAAAGTAATATTACATCTTTAAATTCATATCCTCCGACGGAGTTTTTAAATTTGAAAAAAACAAGCCATTGAACAACAAACAAAGCATTACTAAATAACACAAAAGCTATATGAGAAAGAAAGTTTCCTTTGTGCTCCATTTCTTTTATCATATTGTACTTAAAATGCATTTTGAAAATTTTTAGATTTTTTTTAAATTTAGATACCATTTGATTTTTTCCTATCCACCATTCACATTTGTTTTCTTTAATCCATTTTGGCACATAAATAAAGCCAAGAAAATTAAAGCAATGAACCAAAAACTTTGAGCAACAATTATTTGATAAAAAATATTAGTAGAAAAGTCAACAGTCAATTTCATTGGCCCATATATACAAACAAAAATAGGTGTGAATTTGGATATTGGTTGAAGCCAGACAGGCAACATTTCTAAGGGATAAACTATGCCTAACATTATTATAGCTTTATCGTAAAATCGCCTGATTGGTTTATTTTCTTCAAGCCAAAATGATGACATACTAATAATTACATAAATTAATGTACTGATGGCAATTGCTAAAATATATATTATTGCCAATAATGGTAATTTTTTTATATTAAAATTGTGAAGTGGCCCTATAAACAAAATTCCCGCAGTTATACCTATTAACATAAAAGATATGATTTTAAAAAAAATACTTCCAAGATATTTTGAAAATAAAAATAACGAATAATTATAAGGTTTATTTAGTTTATATATAACATTTCCACTTTTAATATCGCTACTTACCTCATCGGGAAAAGGATGATTCCATGTACCAAACCAAAGCATCTCCGCACACAATGTATACCACATTGCTTGAGCAGCTGTATAACCTTTTATATTGTTTATGTCTGAATAAATATAATTCCAAATATTTAATAATATAAAAATTACTAATCCGAAACGTAAAATTTCAAATACCAAATTAGCAAGATGCTGCAACTGCTCTATCAAGGAGGTTTTAAATATGTAAAAATATTTTCTCATTTTCGGATTACATCTCACTTTTAGAAGAGTAAATTTCAGAAATAATATTTTCAAGCGGAATATTCGAAATAGTAAAATCGACTATATTTGTATGATCCAGTTGTTTTAAAATATCACCAGTATTTTTTTTTGATATGTCTATCTCCGCTTTAATTATTGATTCATTGTTTTCTAAAATCTTTAGACCATCAATATGATCGAGTTTTATCCTCCCTTTTGTTTTCATTTCTAAAATTTTTTTTGTAAGGTAAATATGTTTTAAATTTTCCATAGAGCTATCAATTACAATTTTACCGTTATTCATTATAATGATTCTTTTACAAAGTTTTTCAATATCGCCAATGTCGTGGGATGTTAAAAAAACTGTGGTTTCATACTCTTTGTTCATAGTTTTTATAAATACTCTAATATTTTCTTTCACAACAGGATCAAGCCCGATCGTAGGCTCATCTAAAAATAATATTTCAGAATTATGTATAATTGATGCTGCAATCTCGCATCTTATTCGTTGACCAAGCGACAAATTTTTTACAGGTGTATTAATAAATTTTTGAAATTCAAAAAGTTTATTAAGTTCTCGAATTCGCTTTTCAGCTTTGTTATTATCTATGTCGTATATGGCTGCAAAAAATTTAAAATTGTCATAAGGTGTAAGGTGCGCCCATAATTGCTCTTTTTGTCCAAAAACAGTACCAATTTTATAAGCCAATTGTTTTCTGTTTTTTACTGGATCAAGTCCTAAAATTTTTATATTACCCGTAGTGGGGTACAGAATACCTGTAAACATTTTTATTGTGGTTGATTTTCCGGCTCCGTTCGGGCCAATGAAAGCGAGTATTTCACCTTTTTTAACAGTAAAGCTAATATCTTCTACTGCTTTTACATTTTCGAATTTAGGTGAAAAAATTGATTTAAGGCTTCCTTTAAAGCCATTTTCTTTTATTTTAATTTTAAAAACTTTTGACAGATTTTGAGCTTCTATCACATTCATAAGTTAAGCCTCATTCTTGGTTGATTTATAAATGTTTGCTTTTTACTTTAAATTAATATGACATTTGTTGTTTATAAGCCATATCCCAAAATAAATACTCGAATTCAACGCTAGATATAAAAATTTTTTCTATTTTTTTGCGCTGCTCATTTGACATGTTTAAAACAAGGTTGTCAAGTGTGTCGTAAAACCACTCAAAACAATTTGCAAATTCATCGCTGGCGTAGTTTTCAATCCAGGTTCTGTAAAAATTATCTTTCAATTTGTCAGCGTATTGCTCTTTTAAACGTTTTGCATAATCGGCGTATGTCCACGCACAAGGGAAAATGGTTGCAAGCACTTCAGCTAAACCGCCTGTCAGACCATGCGAAAGCATATTAGCAGTATAAGTTTTGTTGTAAAGAGAAGGTTCTACGGAAAGTATTTCTTTTTTTGTTATACCGAATTTTGTCATATACTCGCGATGCACATTCATTTCGCCCGTAAGAGTAAAGTATTGAATTTTCGCGAAAGCTACCATAAGTTCCTCTGTATCGGATTTAAGAGTAGCTAATGCAAAAACCTTGGCGTACTGCAATAAATACAGATAATCTTGTAATAAATAAAATTTAAATTTCCCCTTATCTAATGTACCTGTTCCTAGCTCTTGGACAAAAGGATGATTGTAGCCGTCTTCCCAAACTTTTGCAGCTTTTGATTTTAGTTTCCTTGAAAATGACATAATATTTTCCTCCCATATTTTAAAATTATTTAAATTAAAAATTTTTTCATATCTTCATATATAGTAGCTAAAGTTTTTAATTTTATTTTCATCTTTATCTTTGATTTTTCTATTTTGATTTTGGCAGTGGTGCATATTTAAAATTAAAAAAATAGCCATCCGCTATTTGTTTTATTTGTTTCCAGTAAGCTTTCGATGCCTTGTCATATACTCCATATGCGGTCATACCGACACTTTTAGCACTTTTTATTGCTTCAATAGTATCTTCGAACACAATACAATCGTAAGGAGATACACCAAGCTTTTTAGCAGCAAGAAGAAAAATTTCAGGATTTGATTTTCCGTAATGTACCTCATCAGTGGAGCAATGTGCGTGGAATAAATCGTAAATCCCGTGGTTGCGAAGCGCAGGAGTGTAAAGCTCGACAGGCAAACTGGTTGCAATAACTAATTTTGCTCCGTGCTTATGTAAAGTAATTAAATATTCTTTTGCGTACGATTTCATCTGAACTGTATTCCCGTAAGCATGTGTTGCCATATCATTCCATTCTTTTATCAAACTTTGAATGCTATCAGGTAACTTGAACCGTTTTATTGTATAGTCGGCAGCTTCGAGTAAACTCATCGACAAAACTACATCCGCATAATCATCCGGAACAGCAATTTCACGCTTTTTGAGAAACTTTATGTCAATATCTTCCCATACACTCATTGAGTCAAACAAAGTACCATCAAGATCAAAAATATAAGCTTTCATTTTTGAACACCTTTTTGAAACAACAACTTTAATTCTTTCGCCGCTTTCGTTACATCATCCTGTGCAACAACAGCAGAAACCACAGCTATCCCATCAATCCCTGTTCCTCTGAAAAACGGTATAGTACTTTTATTTATGCCACCAATTACGACAATAGGATTGCTAATTCTTTCACGTATTTGTCGCAGTTCATCTATAGTTACGATGTTTGCATTTTTCTTGGTATTGGTTGCAAACATTGCTCCAACGCCAAGATAATCTGCACCTGATTCAGTTGCCGCCAACGCCTCGCTTAAATTGCTTACGGAAACACCGATAATTTTATCTTGCCCAACAATACGCCGTACGACTTCATACGTTAAATCTTCTTGACCAATATGAACACCATCAGCATCTACGGCCAAAGCAATATCAGCACGATCATTGATGATAAAGGGGATACCCAACTGAGCCGTAATTTCACGCAACTTTAAGGCAATTTGATAAAATTCACGAGATGAAGCTGTTTTTTCTCTGAGTTGAACCACGGTACAACCGCCCAAAATTGCTCGTTCTACGCATTCTTCAATGCTATCTAAGGTCATAATTTCTCTATCTGTTACAAGATAAAGTGAATAATCTATCTTAGGCTTCACGAATTTTCGCCGACCTTTCGATTGTTTTTTCATCCATACGGCTTATGGCATCGTGAAGTGCAACATGAAAACTTCCGTTTCCTAAATGCCCCGCATTTTTATAAGCTACTTCTCCCGCAATACTCATACAAAGCATAGCTGTGGCAGATGCTGCAATATATTTATCTTCTTTTGCAGCACCGCAAAAAGAGCCAATCAGCGATGTACACATACACCCTGAGCCCGTTAAGTTGGCAAGCATCGGATGACCATTTTCTATATAAATAATTTTGCTGCCATCTGAAACAGTATCAACAGCACCACTGATTACAACCACCGTTCCAAGTTTTTGTGCAAGTGATCTAGTTATTTTTCCTACGTTGTCAGAATCTGTGATATCATTCTCCGCAGCGTCAACACCTTTTGTTTCCGAGTTCAAACCTGCCAAAGCTTTTATTTCAGAGATGTTACCGCGTATTACGCTTAACTTTATCTCGTTTATCAAGTAAGAGGCAGTTTCATTACGAAATTTTGAAGCACCCGCACCAACAGGGTCAAAAACAATTGGAACTCCCTTTAGATTTGCCGATTTTCCAGCAGCTATCATAGACTCAACTGTACGCTCATTAAGTGTTCCCATATTCAGTACTAACGCACTTGAAATAGCAGTAATATCAGCTACTTCGCCAATAGCGTCGGCCATTACGGGTGAAGCACCAATTCCAAGTGTTATGTTAGCGCAGTCATTTACGGTTACATAATTTGTGATATGATGAATTAAAGGTTTATTTTTTCGTACTTTTTTGAGTAAATTAACACAAATATCGATCATTTTATTTGCCCTCCGAAAAGAAAGTTTTGTACATTTTATAAAAATGATGTACAGGTCCATTACCTTTTCCAAGTTTAGGTGCATGAGCAATTGCGATATTTATGTATTCTTTGGCTTTCCCTACAGCTTCGCTGACAGAAAATCCTAAAGCAAGATTTGAGGCAATGGCTGAAGAGAATGTACAGCCCGTGCCGTGAGTGTGTTTTGTATCTACACGAGGAGCAGGATATTCATAAAACTCATCACCATCAAACAAAATATCTATAGCATCGCCTTTGCTGTGACCCCCTTTTACCACGACACCTCGGCATCCCATTTTGTGAATAATTTTCGCCGCTTGTTTCATATCGTTAAGATTTTCTATTTTCATTTCTGAAATTTTTTCGGCTTCAGGTATATTAGGGGTTATTAAATCAGCTAACGGTATAATTTCAGATATTAGTGTGTTAATAGCAGACTCATCCATTAAGGCACTGCCATGTTTTGCATACATTACTGGATCAACAACTACGTTTTTTGGTTTCCACGCCCGAAGTCTCTGTGCTACAACCAACATAATTTCACGACAAGATAGCATGCCAATTTTTACTGAATCCGGCGGAATATCTTCAAATATATCATCCATTTGCTTTTCAATAATATCTGGCCGAATATCTTGATAATCTGTTACACGAAAAGTGTTTTCCGCAACAACCGATGTAACCACAGTCATCCCGAATACCCCGTGCGCTGAGAACGTCTTTAAATCCGCCTGTATTCCTGCACCACCGCTGCAATCGGAACCTGCGATACTAAGTGATTTTTTCAAATTTATTTCTTCCTTTAATTTTTTACACTAAAAAAGCGCTATCCAAAATAGGAAGCGCAACTCCGCACACAATTTTATTTGCTTCCTACGCTGGTATTAACCAACAGGTTCAAGGGTCAGGTTTTACCTTCTCAACTCTAAAGAGTTCCCCTGCAAACACAGTATTAAATTACTTTATAATATATCAAAAACCAGTAAAAAAATCAAATTTTGATTTTTACTGAATGCATAAGTATTTTTTTATAGCATTTACATGCAAAGGATAAAAAGTATCTCTGTTGTTAATATACAGCTTTTTAAGCTCATCAATAGAAATCCAGTGGATATCTTTCGTTTCGTTACTATTATCTAATAAATCACCTTCAGCTTCACATATAAACGTTTGAAGGATAATTGAATATCCTCCGCTAAGGTTTTGAGTAGAACAAAATGGCACGAATGTGATAACCTTGTAACTATTTACGTCATCTTCAATAATATTTTTTTCTCCGGTGATTTTCGTTACAGTTAGACCGGTTTCTTCTAAAACTTCTCTGCGCAAAGTATCAAAAATATTTTCATATTCACGAATCTTTCCTGCAGGAATTTCAAGCATGCCGTTTTCAATTTCTGCCCCTTCTTTATGCCTGGTTTGTATAAGAATATACTTTTCCCCATTATCTTCTTTTTCTATGATTGTTCCCACTGCTGGTTTTGCAAATATTTCATCTTTCATTATTTATAACTTCTTTACAAATTTAAACTGGTCTTTCTAAAACGTTTAGCATCCGGAATATTGCTGTATAGTGCTACAGTTTCTGACCAATTTTCAAATTTTAATTATAACACATTTGGCAATTTTTTATACCCATGAAAAATGCATTAATGCATTTTTAAAAAATATTAATTAAATTTTATATTTCCTATGCATTTACGCGGAAAAATAATTATTAATGTACCATCTTTGACATCAATTGTACTACTGGTTCCAATAAATTCGTTGCTAACACCAATAGGAAAGGTATTTGTAATGACAGCATTTTCAAGTTCGTATTTTAAACCTGTAAGGTAAACTCCTGAGGCTTTATTTGTAGATGAAAACATAGAAATGTAGCCAGTACAATGATTATTAAATGTAATACTGCTGTTTGTAATTACTGTAATTATTTGATCTCGGTCAATCAAGTAACCTTTGATTTTATTATGCGATAAAAAGTTTAATATTTGGATATTAGCAAGCGTGTGGTCAAATCTGCCACCTGTACCGGAATAAATATGAAATTCTTTATATCCTCTTTTTATTCCTTCGCGAACCGCCGCAAGCATATCTGTGTCATCTTTTTCCTTGTTCAAACCCAGGTATTCAGAAGGAAGTTGCTGATCTTTAGAAAAAGAATATGAATCAAAATCTCCAATCACTAAGTCAGTAAATATTTTATTTTCTTGTAAATAATTTAAACCACCATCGGCAGCTATTACTAAATCTCCATCTTGAACCGAAAAATCCAGACCGTAATTTTCACCGGCTCCTACAATATAGCAAATTTTGTTATCTATATTGAATACACTCCTAATTTTTAATCAAAAATTTTATTTCGAATTACGATATGATGTAAAATAAATCCATGATAATACTTATTTATGAGTTATATGTATGATAACAAACTTCAATTATTATAAGAATTTTAAATTTTTTACTTCCAACCAATTTCATTGTAAATTATTCCTTTTTGATAATTTTCAAGTGCACTTTTTTGGACAGGAATAATATTTTCAGGTAAATTTTCAATGCCAAACCACTTAAGTTCAGCACATTTTTTGGGTTCCCCTATTTTTATTTCACCACTATAATTTTTAATTTTTACATAAAAACAATAATATATACGATTTTCGCCGTAATTATTATGGCTCAAATGTACAAATTCAACATCTTCTGGAATAACATTAATTTCTAGTTCCTCATTCGTTTCACGAATCGCAGCATCAATTAAAGTCTCCCCTTTATCAACGTGACCAGAAGCGCCCAAATCCCAAAATCCGTCCATCCAGCCTGTGTTTTGGCGTAGTTGTAATAAAACTTCAATCTTCCCATTAATTTCACGTTCTAAAATCATACTAACTGAAGATAGCGTTCTGTAGCGCTCTTCTTTTGCTTCTACTTCTTGAAAAATTTTCTGTTGTGACAAATTTTGTTCATCAGCATAAATTAATATGTTGAAATTTACAAATAGGAGTACAATTGTTGAAAATAAACTTATTGTTTTTCTAAATTTCATAAAAGTTTATCTCCTTATATTCTGTATTCCTTAATTATAGCACATTTTAAGAAAAATTTAAAGTTGTGAAAGATAACCTTCTTCCAATGAAAATGCGCAACTCAACAATATTTTACATCAAAATTTATATGGAGTGTATCTGCCAAATGAAAAACCAGCCATAAAAAAGGTATTGTCATCAGACAATGCCTTAATTCAATTCGCTTTAAACATGAAGCTATAGCATTGTTTGTACTTTTTTCTTTTCATATCAATATAGATCTGGCATTATTTAATCTGAATAATGCTATATTTTATATGCCGCAACGAAGAGAAATTTATTTAGAAAAGGCAAAATATTTAAGCAATATTCGAAGAAATATTGAAGCATATTTTACAATCCTTGAAGCGGAGAAAAGGACGCAAAAGATTATTGATTATCATTATAATTCATCTGCTTGGGGCAGTGCATTTAATAGTTTGAAAAATAATATTTACAACCTTGCTAAAAAAGAAGGGCTGCTAATATGAGTAAATATAAAATTGCAGTATATGCAATTTGCAAAAACGAGGCACATTTTGTAGATCGCTGGATGGATTCGATGAACGAGGCTGATGAGATTTATGTGACGGATACCGGGTCATCAGACAATACAGTGCAAAAACTGAAAGACAGACATGCTTTTGTCAATATAATTAATTTAAATCTTTGGCGATTCGATGTGGCAAGAAACATCTCACTAAGCTTTGTACCAAAAGACGTAGATATTTGTGTTTGTACAGATTTGGACGAAATATTAGAGCCAGGTTGGAGAGAACTTTTAGAAAACGCGTGGACAGCACAAACAACTCGACTTAAATATATGTACACATGGAGTTTTAACTCGGATGGAAGCCCTGGCGTTACATTTTGGTATGAAAAAATCCACAAAAGGCAACATTTCAGATGGGTACATCCTGTACATGAGGTTTTGCAATATTACGGGTCGGAACCGGATGTATATTCATGGGAAGGGGAAATTCAACTGAATCACTATCCTGACCCGTCAAAATCCAGAGGACAATACCTTCCGCTTTTAGAAATGTCGGTAAAAGAAGATCCGGATGACGATCGAAATAGGCATTACCTTGGGCGAGAGTATATGTATTATGGCATGTGGGATAGTTGTATCGAAACGCTTAAAAAACACATAGAAATGCCGAAAGCTTATTGGAAAGATGAGCGCTCTGCGTCTATGAGGTTTATCGCCAGAGCTTATAAGGCTAAGAATGATTTTAAAGAATCCGCAAATTGGCTGTATAAGGCAATAGCTGAAGCTCCATATTTAAGAGAGCCCTATGTGGAAATGGCGCAACTTGCCTATGAGGAAAGAGATTGGCCCAGGGTTTACCATATGGTAGAGGAAACGCTAAAAATAAAAGAAAGACCCTCTACATACATTAATGAAGCATTTTCGTGGGATTTTACCATATATGATCTGGGAGCTTTAAGCTGCTTTGAACTCGGATTATATGAAAAGTCGTATAATTTTGCCAAAATTGCAGTAGAAATGACACCACATGATCAGAGGCTGAAGAATAATTTGAAATTAATTATGCAAAAACTCAAAACCTGATGCCAATTTATATTTTAATACTAGAATCAGCTTAAAAAATTCATAATCTTCTGAATCGGCTCTATACTCTTCACATATATGATGTTTTCGCCTTTACGTTTTTATTTATCAACTTTTCAAAATATAGTTTAAAGCACTTTGAATGATTATTTTCAGAAAATAAAGGTAGGTGCGCATTTACACAGAGAATGTATTAAAAGGCAGAAACTTTATCAAAGAGAAAAAGCCATTGCCTATTACTTAGAAGGCTGCGGTTTTCGTAGAATCGAAAGAATGCTGGGGATGAGCCATAACAGTGTAATAAATTGGGTAAAGCAAGCAGCTAAAGTCGTACAGAAAATATCTAAAAATTATCAAAACAGAGAAAACGCCGACATTTTGGAATTAGATGAGATGTGCACTATGCTTAAAAAAAACGAAACAAAAAGTGGTTATGGCTTGTTGTAGAAAGAGCTACGCAAGATATTAAAGGTTTTTACGTTGGAAGCCGTGAAACCTCAAGTTTTATGCAACTTTCGAAAAAGATTAAAAATGTAGATGCAAAAATTTATGCAACAGATGATTGTAAATCATACAGCCACATAGATTCTGAAAAACACGTTGTTGGAAAAGCTCACACTTACACCGTTGAACGTACAAACAGACTTTTACGCCATTACCTGGCTCGTTTTGTCAGAAAGACATACTCTGTTTCAAAAAGCCAAGAGATGATTACAGCTTCTCTTTGGCTTTTTTGCTTTCGTCATATGTTCCATATATCTTAGTTGTGCACTGCCCTTTTCATTTTGTGTCTCCTTTCTATCTGGACTTTACTTTAAACCGATATATAAAATCTTTTAAAAAGTGTCTTTTTAGAGTTGTTTTTTGAATTTATAGACACTTTCTGTTGAGGTCTTAGAGCCTAAATAGATAATCACCCCTTAAAATTAACCACTTTACTTAGTGGCTTTATTTTTTACTTACGAGTTTTGTAAGTGTTAAAGCGGGAACGGCTAACAATAAAATTAAAAAATACAATTTATCACCTGCCCCATTTATAAAGTATTTAGTAAAAATAATATTCATTAATTATTGAATAATTATTTCACTTATATCTTTATGCTATATTCTTTTTTCTGTTTTGTCAATATATTTTTTAAATTAATTTTATACCATATACCCCTATTTAAAGCCATTTATAAGAACAAATAACCCCGCTCATCACCCTCGAAAAACAAACGAAAAAATACAACAAAAAATGAATATATTTTAAGCTCGTAAGAAATTATATTCAATAAATATTGTATAAATTGTATGAGTATGATATGATGTTTTTGAAGTTAAAAATTCAAATTCAGAGGTAAGCGAAAATGATAGAAGAAAAGTCAGTGACAATTGGCCAAAAATTAAAAGAGCTGCGTAAAAAATTAAAAATATCAACACAGGAATTATCTGCAAGAACAGAAATCGGAGCCAGCCAAATAAATTCTTATGAGCTCGACAGAGTTGTGCCGACAATCTCAACTTTGCAAAAATTAGCAGAAGGACTTGAATGCACAATTTTTGATATAATAGATGAGCCACTCGGCAGAAGCCAAAGCAGATGTATTCACTCTGAAATCTGTTCGTTTTATCAAAAAAATTTTACATCTAAAATTTAAATGTAAAAAGTCAACATTTTACCATCTTTCTAAAGGTATAATGTTGGAGTGTCGATTTTATAAAAATTACACTATATGAGATTTGTTCCGACAAATATACTTGCTAATAAAGTAAAAAAACTTTTCTGTAATTTTGAAAATTCAATTTCAAAAAATTTTAATTGCTCTCTATCTTTCAAAGAGAATCCACTGCTGTAAGCGTTTTCGGTTACACTATAAATTTTAGAATCAAGTTCAGATAATTTACATGCTAATCCTAAAATTTTTTCAAATTCTATATCATCTTTACAGTAAATTAAATTTCGTTCTTTTAAGGAACCCAAGGATTTTATATGTTTAATATCGGTATTTCCACAATTCCACTTATAATAAGGAACAATCACATCGTCTTCATCAATTTCGCCAAATTCAAATGTTCCACCATGAACATCAACAGTCAATTTATGTAATCCGTAAGCAGAAACACAGTTTATTAATATTGCAAACAAACAAATAATCCAAAATTTTAAATTCAATTTTTTCATTTTAATTGCTTCCTTCTAAAAATCAAATTCTTAATATAAATTATACATTATTTTATTAAGAAAGTAAATCGTTTAATTATTTGTTGATTTGTAATAAAAAATATGATAAGATGCATTTTAAATTATAATTAAAAACGAGGTGAGCGATAATGGAGTGGAGTGAGTTAATAGAATATATTGATCAGGAAGTCAAAAAATTTGAGAGCCAAAAAGGTGAGTTTTTAAAATTACTTGATAATTTTGATGTGCAGTTCAAAACACCTGATTTCAGAGAATTAAATACTAAAATGTCTGCGCTTAGAAAAAGAATTATGGAATTAAAATCAATAAAAGAAAATAAAGGCGAGACCCCAGAAATTAATAAAGAAATTAGTGAACTCAATAAAGGAATATTGGCACTTAAAAACCAAATGCAAGAGAATAAGATTAACATATTAAACACAAGTTTTGCAAAAAAAGTAATAACAAGTGAAAAATCTGACATCGAAAAAGCTAGAAAAATCATCATAAAAGCTAAAAGTATCAACGCAGAAATTTTAGAATCGGTTGAAAAAGATATTACCAATACAAGTGGGATACTGAGTGAAGAGCTTCATGATTTTTTAAAGATATATAAGCCTCTTGGAAAACTTTCAGATCATTTTACGCGAATAAACAAATTTATTATAGACTATAGTGGTAAATTGCGACAACTGGCGCCGGACAAAAGTAACTTTATTATTATTAAAACTGACTTGGAAAAACTAGAAAAAAAAGAAATGTTGGCTTCGCTTAAAGAAACTAGAGATACATATAATAGAATTTCTCCCCAAATTAACCCTTCATATAAAGAAGAGTTATTAAAGCTATTTAATAAACAAACTGTGAAAATTACTAAATTAACAACTGCATCAGATACGTTCCCTCCAGGTGAATATATTTTGAAAACACCATTTGGAGATGTAAAAGTATTATCAACTGCTCGAAAAGAACTAATGATATATCCGCCAAAAGGTACAGTTGCACCCAGTTATGATACTATTGTATTTAATCTTGATAAACTTTTTGAAAATCAACCTTTAAGTGAAAAAACAATATCCGATATTACCTCAGAATTAATAGATCCTATCATTAAATATTTAAAACAAAAAGTAAGTGTTCAGGATATAAAACAAATTTTTGCAAGTGCAGGCAAAAGCGTCAGTTTACAATTAACGCAAGACAAGTGTCAAGAATTACTAAACAAAATAATTCCTTGTTCGCCTACATCGTCTGAAATTTTAAATGGAAGTCAAAAGATATGTGCAGCAGTTTTGTGTGGGATTTTAATGTTATCAGAATCACATGATATTCGAAATCCTACTTTTGGGAAACTAGAGAGAAATGCTATTAGAAATGTTAAATATCTTTCTAATTTAGCTCAAAAAGGTTGCATAAATCCATTTGAAAAAACTTTTTCAAATAAAATAGGTAGATATGTTCCATCGCATGATGCAACGAGTGATGCTAATTTAAGTGACATAGAATCAGCATCAGGTGGGCGAAAACAAACTCAATTAGTTTTAGGCTGTATAGTAGACGTAGATGAAAATATTCACATTCCAAAAACTTCTTTACCTGAAAATTTTACAGGTAACAGCAAAAAAATCATAGAAAACATTTTCAAAATAATCGATAAAAATGAAGATTTAAAATTACAAATTTTCAATAAATGGGATAATTGCACTGATCAAAATGGGTTTCGGACCAAATTTAATTCTAGTAACACAGAAAAAATAAAAAAGTGCTGCATCGAAATTATAGAATTATTAAACAGTATTAAAAGCTTACCCAAAAACATTACAGGAAATGACATGGATAATCTACACTCGAATTTTAGACTATTGAAATTTCAGAAGCAAATTAACTCTGCTAGTGATAAAAATAAATTTAATAATAAAGTTCAGAAAGATTATGTTAGAATTATTGACTTGCCATCAGATGAAAGTTTTGATAAATTTAATTTCGGAGGAATTTTAAAAACTCCCCGAAAATTTTTCGGTGACCAAGTAATAAAAAACATGAAAAAGCTTTATAAAATTCAAAATCGCACTCTAACAACCACCATACTAAGGCAATTGAAATAATTTTAATTTTTAATTAAGAGTTCTATAAGAACCATCAACAAATCAATGTTGGTGGTTTTTGCTTTTACAGGAGGTAAAAATTTGAACAATCAAGAACTAATAAAACAGTTACTTCATGATTTGCGAAAATGCCCAGATATGCAAAATGATTTATATGTTCAAAAATGCGAAGCTCTGCGGATTTTGTATAGCCGTGAAGATGATATTTCTCACGCTTTAGGAATTAACCTTGAAATGCGAAAAAAGATAAACATAATGCTATCAAATCAAGCATTAATGACAAATGAGCGAAAAAAGCTACTTAAAAAATATTGGCAAACATTTTTGTATGCTTCCCCATATGATTTTCATTCTTACCTACTTTACATGGAGAAAGATCGTGAACCTCAAAAACGCTTTTATCAACCAAGATTAAAAGTTTTGCGTTCTGTGGTTCGAGATTTGCAAGACTTAGCAGATGGGGAATTAATAAGATTAGCACTTTCTATGCCTCCGGGAACAGGCAAATCTACAATCGGAATTTTCTACATAACATGGCTTATGGGCAAAGAACCGCTAAAACCAAATGTAGCTACAGCGTATGCCGATAAATTAACGCGTTCATTTTTTGATGGAGCACTTCAAATCATAAAAGACCCAGAATACAAATTTTTAGAAATTTTCCCTGATTCACCATTAGTTGCGACAAATTCAAAGGATGAAACAATAGATTTAGCAAAAATAAAAAGGTTTAAAACACTAACCTGCCGATCGATTGACAGCGGACTTACCGGAGCTACTCGGTGCGAAGTTTTAGCTTATGCCGATGATATGGTTTCGGGCTCAGAAGAAGCTTTAAACAGAGAACGAATGGATATCTTATGGACTAAGTTTTCAAATGATTTTATGTCACGAATGAAAGAAAACTGCAAAATGCTGATAATTGGCACGAGATGGTCTATTCATGACCCGATCGGAAGATTAGAACAGAGGTATTTTGATGATAAAAAATCTAAATTTGTAAAACTTCCAGCACTTAATATTCATGGATATTCTAACTTTGAGTATGATTACAGAGTTGGCTTTTCTACTGAGTATTTTCTAAACTTAAAAGAAAATATGGACGACATATCTTGACGGTCAATCTACATGCAAGAACCTGTTGAGCGCGAAGGATTATTATATTCCGAAGATGAACTGCAATATTTCTTTGAGCTTCCCAAGGAAAAACCGGATGCAGTAATAGCTGTTTGTGATAGCAAAGGTCAAGGGAAAGATTACGTTTGCGCTCCCTGTGGTTATATTTATGGAAACGCGGTTTATATTCCCGAAGTTGTATTTAATAATGGCCTGCCTGAAATTACAAAGCCTTTGATTGCAAATATGTGTGTAAATAATAAAGTCAGCCGAATGGATGTAGAATCAAATAATGGTGGAGATTATTACGCCAAAGACGTTGACGAGCAAATAAAAGGAAGCGGAGGTCATACTTCCATCCGCACATTTTTTACATCAAGCAACAAAATTACAAAAATCGTAACCGAGAGTGATTTTATAAAAAAGCATTTTATTTTCCTTCATAAATCAAAGCAAAGTTTAGAGTATAAGCGCTTTATACAAAATCTTTTAGGGTTTACAGTTTCCGGCAAAGCAAAACATGACGATGCTCCTGATGCAGTCGCCATGCTTAGTCAACTTACTAAAGATTTATCAAGTTTATCAATTAAAATTTTAGATAGAAGAAATTTGCCTTTTTAAACTTTTATATTTTTTATTTCTCCAACTTTACATTTTTTATTTTTGATTTTTTCTTTAATTTTGTCATAGTTACTTACACCGTTTTCTGAAACAAAAACAACATCAACTATTTTGCCCTTTGGTAAAATGTCAAAAATATTGTTTATTGCCGGAACTGGTGAACCTGCCCAAACTGGTGAAGCAATTATTATTTTTTCATAATCATTAAGATTCACAGTAACTGGATGAATTTTAGATTTTCGGTCTGTTAATGCTTGAAAACAGCCATAAATAAAGGCATTCATTTTACTTCTTTTTCTGATTTCAGTTATTTCATAAATATCAGAACCGATTTTTTTAGCCAATTTTTTAGCATATTTTTTTGTGTTCCCGGTAAATGAATAGTATAAAATTATTTCTTTCATCAAAATCACTTCCAAATAAAATCATTTTAATCTTTCAGCAAGTAAAGTGAATCTTCTATGTGAAATATTATTATCCACGGCATATTTTACAGCTCTTTTTTCTCCAATTATTATACAAACTTTTTTAGCCCTTGTAACGCCTGTGTAAAGTAAATTTCGTTCTAACATTATATAATGACCATATGTCAGAGGCATAACAACTATTGGATATTCTCCACCTTGCGATTTATGAATTGTACAAGCATAAGAAAGTGTTAATTCTTCAAGCTCTAAAATATCATAATCTACATATTTTCCATCAAAATTTACCGTTAAATTTTTGTCAATTAAATTAACATTTGAAATTATACCAATATCGCCATTATATATATCTTTGTCATAATTATTTTTAATCTGCATTACTTTATCGCCTTTGCGATATTCATTAGCTCCGCGCCTCAGACAAAGAGTATTTCTATTAAGTGCAGACTGAAGTATTTTATTTAAATTATCTGTTCCGAGTTGCCCTCTACGAGTCGGAACTAAAACCTGAATATTTGAAATTGGATCAACTTTATAATAATTCGTAAGCCTTTTAGAACATAGATCAGATATCAAGTTTACTATATCGTCAGTATTTTCTTTTTCAATAAAGAAAAAATCAGATTTAAAATCACTTTTCAAAACCGGCATTTCACCGCTATTTATTTTATGAGAATTCATAATTATATTACTTGTTAGAGCTTGCCTGTAAATTTTAGTAAGCTTTATTACCGGAATTACTTCGGATTCAATAATGTCTTTGAGCACGTTTCCGGCACCTACTGATGGCAACTGATTAATATCGCCTATCAAAATAATTTTTATGTTGTCGTGCACAGCTTTAAGTAAATTGTACATCAAAATCAAATCTACCATTGATGTTTCATCAACTATTAAAACGTCCGTTTGTAGCTTGTTTTCAGCATTTTTATTAAATCCACCTTTTGGCGTGTAATCAAGTAATCTGTGTATAGTTTTTGATTCCATGCCGCAAGTTTCAGTCATTCTTTTAGCTGCTCTGCCTGTTGGAGCAGTGAGTATTATCTTTTTACCTTGATTTTTAAATATCTCAATTATCGCCTTGGTTATTGTAGTTTTGCCGACGCCTGCACCTCCTGTTATCACAGAAAATTTAGATTTTACAGCAAGCTTTATAGCATCTATTTGAAAATCATCATATTTAATATTATTTTTCTCTTCAAGTTTTCGGATTTCGCTTTCTAAATTTTCATCATTAAAAATTTCAAGCTGCGGAAAATTTATTATATCTTTAACCCTTTTAGCAAGTCCGACTTCAGAGTAATAAAAAGCCGGTAAGTACATTTTTTCATCATCTTCTAAAATTATCTCGTTGTTTTTTACAAGATAATCATAAGTCATGATTATTTTTACGTCTTCGATCTCGAGCATTTCCACGCATTTTCTCACTACTTCATCTTTTGGTACATAGCAGTGCCCATCATTATCTGCAAAATAGTTGAGTATATATAAAATTCCGGCTCGGCAGCGATTATATGATTCTTTATCTACTCCTAGTTTGCCGGCTATAAAATCAGCAGTTTTAAATCCTATGCCACTAACTTCATCAGCTAATCCATAAGGATTTTCTTTTATTTTTTCTATACTTTCTTTTCCATAAATTTTGTATATTCTATACCCAAAAGCTGTAGAAACGCCAAGTTCCTGAAGAAAAATCATAAGATTTTTAATGTCTTTTTGCTCTACCCACGCTTTTGAGATTAACGATACTCTTTTGTGCCCAATGTTTGGTACTTCAATTAATCTGGAAGGTTCATTTTCAATAATATCAAGCGTTTCAGATTCGAAAGTTTTAACAATTAATTTAGCATACTTAGGCCCGATACCTTTTATAAGTCCACTGCCTAAATATTTTTCTATACCGTAGATACTTGCAGGCAAAGTTTCCTCCCAACTAACAACATTGAATTGCCTACCAAATTTCGGGTTTATTGACCATTTCCCCGAAGCTGTTACAACCGTTCCAACATTCAAATGCGCCATATCCCCAATTATAGTAATAAGTTCGCTATAGCCTTTAGATCGTATTTTAAGTACGCTAAAGCCTTTTTCGTCATCGCTGTATGTTATTCGTTCTACTACACCTCGTAGCTGCTCCATATATCCACCTGATTAATTAATTTTTATATAATTATATCATTTATTATGTAGCTCGAAACAATTTATAATTTGAAGAGGTTTGCTGTTTTGACGAAGAACAAATTATACACTTCAAATACATTTTTTTGACATTTTACGTTTTTTTTAAATTTTTCTACGAACTTTTAGAAAAAGTTGGAAATCTAAAAATCATAATGTTAGAATATACATAAAAATAACATTAATGTTATTTTTATTTTATAAAAAGGGGCGTAATAGTTATGGTGGCAAAAAAATTTGCAGCACTAACATTAGGTTTGGGGTTGGCTTTTACTATTGCAAATGCGCCTGTTTGTCATGCGGGAAACTATGCCGTAAATTTGGTTGAAGTTGTGCATAAGCATTATGTTCAAATGTGTGAAGATGCTGATTTAAGACTTTTATGCCTTATGCGTATAAGCGGAAGCACTAATGAATCTTTTTTGCATAAATATGAAGATCACATGCTCAAAAATCCCAAAACTTTTCAGCATAACCTTGTTTATAAATTAAACAGCGACAAAAAATTTAAAAAAAATTATCTTAAATTTTTAGAAATTTGTGAAAAGAATAAAAAAATATACGAAAATTTTATGAATAAAAGGCCAAAAGCTTTGAGATATCCGCCTTCATGGGATTAATAGTTTTATACAGGATATGATTGTGTAAAAAGGTGTGAAAACATTGTTATTTATAACTATCATAAATACATTTAGGTTAATTATTGAAAGTATTTTCTGTTATTTTGTATATAATTTCAAAAATGAAAATGTAAACTTTCAGAAATATAATATTAAAAAAATAGCGATGTTTTGTTCTGTACATGTAGCGTTGCTAACATTGTACAGACATCTTTTTGCAGATTTTGTTATCTTTAGACTTGTTTCAGTGCTTGTAATATTTGCTTATTTTTGGACTGAAAATTGGATTGATAATAAAAAATCTAAAAAAAGCAATATTAAAGGCTGGAGTTATATTCTAACATTTTCGATATTTATAAGTCTTATAACGGAATGCAGTTATTTCACGGGTTATACAATAAACCGTTTTTTTTGGCAATTATCAGGTATGTATGCTTCCACAAAAACTACAAATTTAGAACTGTATCGCCTTATTTACTTAGCCTTACATTTGTTTTTTATGTTTTTTACATATAAATTCCGTTTTATTAAAACGAGAGATATAAGAAATTTATCTGTTCATAAGCAAATTCCTATTCTTTTTGGTATGTGCCTTTCAACGGTTATTTATATAAAGTATAATTACCAATTAATTGATAATGAGGCTTATCGCAATATTTTAATCGGTGTGCTTTTATTTATATTGCCAACATACTTAGGATTTTATTGGAACTCATGCAAATTAACACGGCTTAAAAACATAGACCAAAATTATATTTTAGACGGCGTAATTGAAACTATGATGAGGATTCCTGTATATTGCGCTATTATTAATATACAACCGCTTACATATATATACGAAAAAGACAGAATAATTTTTAAGAAGAAGTTAGAAAAACTAGGTATAGATCATGGATATAAAGGATATAGTCAACTGATTTTGTGTTTGATTATAATTACCCATTTTGAGAGCGATGATTTGAATTTCGAGGTAAATGTCTTTCGCAATGTGTCACGTTTTACCGGAACAGAACCGGAAACAATATATGAAAATATCAAGAATATTATTAAAAAAACCTGGTTTCAAGAAACCCCTGAAGTCCTTAAATATGGGTATGAATATGTTGATAATATTAAAGATAATCCACCCACAGTTAAAGATTTCTTAATTCACATGGCGAAAAAAATCAGTTTAATTTGTTAAATAGTTGCAAAAATTTCCATATATGTTAAAATAAAATCAATCAAATAAACAGAGCTTTTTGAGAGCCAAATTAACTTTTATATAAGTTTTTTTGGTTCTTTTTCGTTTTTCAGGAGATGAGATATTTGGAAAATCTTTTCGGCAGAAGCGTAATTTACAGTTCAGAAATGGAAATCAGTTTAAAAAATATTCACAAAATCGTAAACGGTGCAATGCTTCGCCACGAAGAAAACAGCCGCCAAATAGAATATTTAGAAAAATATTTCACAGGAAAGCAGCCGATACTGGGGCGCAATAAAGTTATTCGACCGGATGTAAACAACAAGCTTGTTATTAATAACGCTTATTCCATCGTCAGAAACGTAAACGGATATTTTTTAGGCGAACCAATTAAATACGCTTCTAAATACGAAAATAACCGTACTGAAGTCGAACTTTTAAATAATATGATCGACAGCATTGATAAAGCGTGCGGGGATACTCAGCTTGGTTGCAGAAGGTGGATTTGAACCACCGACCTTCGGGTTATGAGTTCTGTTGATTATTAATCTCAACTTCGCAAAACTTGTTGTAACCCGCCTTATTATGCCATTTATTATATTTAAACTTTTCTTAGTTTACCCTGATTTTACCCACTTTTCCATAACTTTTTTGAACAAACTTGAACAAAAGTTGAACATTTTTCGTATTCCAAATCTGCACAAAAACTGAGTTTTTTAAAATCATCTTGAACAAATTTTATCTAAATCAAAAAAATAAATATTACTTTCCTGCTGAGCGGTCTCAAGTAAAATTTTTTTAAAACCACTTTTGCTAAAAATTCCATAATATTTATTTTTAAACTGTTTTAGGAGCTTAGATTTTCTTTTTAAGTCCTCTAAAACATCTAATCCTGTTTTTTCGTTTCTCCATTTACACTCTGCAAAAAAAGCGTTTTCTTTGTCGTTTGTAAAAGTTAAAATATCAATTTCTTCTTCAGACTTCGTGATTGAGTTATTACCCCACCACTTACCTATTTGATTAAAGAAAAAAGGTAAATTTTTGTTATTGATATTCAAAAGTAAGTATTCTTTGCAAATATCTTCAAAAATCTTTCCTACATATTCATTTAAATACGGCTCTATGAGAGTTTTATAAAGTGTTTCTCCTTCTGCAAAACTAATTGTTGAAAGGTTAGGCGATACAAACTTGTACCAAAAACTAAACAAATTGTCGCATAATTTATAAATCGTCTTTTTATTGCTGTTTTTCTCAGTAACAGGTGTTTCTTTTCTGATAATTTGAAGTTCTAATAAATTTTTCAAATAATTAGCGGTTTTACTTGTGGTATTATCAATCTTTGTAGCAATTTCATTTAGTTTTGTGCTTCCGTTTGCGATTGCTTCAACAATGCTATTATAAAGAGCAGGTTCACGAAATTCTTCTTTAAAAAAAGTTGTAGGTTCTTCGAAAAGATAACTTTGAGTTTTCAAAAAATTATTTATTATATTTTCTTTCAAAGATTTTGTGTTATCAATAGCTTCAAGATAGGCAGGTATGCCTCCAAATATACTGTAAGCTGTTATTTGTTCTTCGGAAGAGTAATTTTCAAAATACTTTTTAGCAGTTTGAAAAAAGAAAGGTTCTATTTTAAGCTGCCCTGTGGCTCTGCCATAAAGCGGCGTTTTGTATGCAATTACTTTATTTTCCATAAAACTTATAGATGAACCACAAAGAATTAAAAATAGCTTTGAAATATTTTTATATTTGTCTATCAGATTTTGAAGCACAGACATTAAACTTTTATCTGAATTAGCAAGGTAAGGGAACTCATCAATAACTAAAACAATTCTTTTTTCTTTGCTCGCTTCGAAGATAGATTCAAGTAAATCTTCAAAGCTTTTGTAAGTTACTTTTTCGTCAAATCCGAAATAATGCACCACCGCTTTTGAAAACTTTTCAAGGTTAGCTTTTTTACTTTGTTCTTGCGATACAAAATAGATATTATCTTTGTTTTTGCAAAACTCATGAAGTAAAGTTGTTTTCCCAACTCTTCTTCTTCCTCGAATAGTAAAAAATTCAAATTTTTCACTCGAAAAGCTTTCCTTTAAAGCGGATATTTCTTTTTCTCTGCCTACAAACATTTACATTTCAACCCCATATACTTAATCATGATTAACTTAATTACGATTAAGCATATCTTATCATGAATAAATACAATTTGTCAAATAATAAAAAGAGCGGTTAGTCTTTGTTGACTAGCTGCTGTTATTCAATGAAATAGTTGTAAAAAATAACGGAAAAAGCAGCCAATATTATAGTTTAAAAATCAGCCACTAAAAAAGGTGTTGTCTCTTAGACAATACCTCTGTTTGTTGTGCCTGATTTCTAGTATTTGACTTACAATTGTCATGCACCCGAATTTTTGTAAATCGTTACACAGCTTTTGGTTCGGGTGCATGATTTTTAAAACGGGTTCATTTTGAAACGATTTATTGGGAACAGCTGTTGTTTAGGCAGATTTGGAACCACTTAATAAATATAGGTTGTAATCCTCGCGCATTCGCTGCCTTGGAGCACTTCTTTTGATACAGTCTAAACGGCGCTTTTTCACTGCTCGGTTCATAAAGTCTAATAGAAATAAAACAGTAAACAGTAAGACCCGAAACAAGATTAACAAGAAAATTAGCAATAGAGCGATGACGTGTATGCTCAATTTGGCAAATATTCTTGAGAAAATCGTTGATTGTTTACTTTTGAAGAAGCAATAAAAATTTACGAAAGCTTTTCAGGAGTTGAAGGAGTAAAAGAGTTAGGCTACTATGCGATTGGAGTAAAACATATTTCAAGTGAACTTGATTTTTTAAGATTTTAAAGCAGGAGACAGCCACATGATTAGAAAAATAGACAAAAACGACTTAGGAACTGTGCAGTTTTTATAAGATGATTAAGACGGTAAAGATGTGAAATTGGTAAATAGGTATAATTTTAAAAAACTGGCGAAAAGCATTGCAAAATAATTTAATTTAATGGTATAATTTGGTTAAATTTAGAATACATAAGGATTGTGTTGTTTAATGAAAAGATGCATTAAAAAAGCTATCGAAGTGATTGTTTCCGCGGCAATTTCAGCAAGCGCTGTTGTGCCGACATTTGCGCAAGCCCAATTG
>JAEWWM010000009.1 GCA_023458915.1 Bacillota bacterium | reverse complement strand
AACGGCAGAAGGCGTGCTGTATTTCGGGAGGACGAAAACGATGACGATGAAGACATGAGTATAACGCTGCATTACGATATTTACGATGAATACCAAGTTAGAACTATGAACGGATTATTGGATACCGGGAATGACCTCTCTTTATGTAGTAGCACAGCAACAAGTTTGGCTAAATTAAGAGCGTATGCCGGAAATCCTGATTTAAAAGTTTATTTCAAATGGGGAGAGATAGAGTGTTATGGTCTTTTAGCGAGTGTGGATTTTACATATACAACATTTTCACCGTGGGGATCACCGTTAAAGGCCGATGCTACAGTTGTAATAAAAAAAGAACATTTAGGTTTTGACAATAACGATGAAGAAAAAAAGCCTAACAGTTTAAGTGAATTAAGTTTTGCTTATAAATCAGTACAGGTTTATTCAAAAGCAGAAAGTGTAGTAAACCGCGGTGCTTTAGGATTAACACAAGCATTAAGATAAAAAACAAAAAAGCGAAACTGTTTATAAAGTTTCGCTTTTCCCCATTTGAAAATTTTAAACAAAAACGCAATATATATTGCACAAAATGTAAAGCCTATTAGTATATAATATGTTTAATGGTTAACGAAATTTAAAGGAGCAAGCTTAATATATGGATTCTACAACAACCGTCGAAGATTTGAAACAGATTGTAAAAAAATTTGCAGAAGAAAGACATTGGGATCCGTTCCACAATCCAAAAGATTTAGCAATCGGAATTGTGACTGAAGCAAGCGAACTTCTGGATATTTTTAGATTTAAAAATGAAAAACAAGTCAAAGAAATTATGAATGGAAAAGAGCGCGAGCATGTGGCTCAAGAGCTTTCTGACGTACTTACTTTTATTTTGAGGTTTGCTCAAATTAACGGTTTAGACATTACTACTGAACTTAACAAAAAAATGCAAATTAACGCAAAAAAGTATCCTGTTGAACTATCAAAATGCGAGAGTGATGCATTATAAAGGGGAAAAAATGTTACTATACATAATATATGGTATAAGGTATCTTTTCGAAGCTGTTTTTTGTTATATAATATACAAAAAAGCTGACGATAATAACAGTATTCATACTATTTTTAAAAAAGAAAACATAATGAAAATGCTTTCTTTTTGCTTAATTAGTGTAACTGTATTAATGCTTTATAGATTAGTAGAGATACCGCTACCTATTTCTAGACTTATTTCAGCATTTGCAATATTTATTTATTTTTGGATAGAAAGCAGAAAAATTAGGACATGGAAGTATCTTTTAACTTTTGCTGTATTTATAAGTCTCGTAACAGAAAGTAGTCATATTATTGCTTACGCAACAAACCGTTATGTTATGCAATTATTTGGAATATCTGATGTTATGATGAACTCAAATTCACTATTGTTCATGCCCATTGTTGTAATGTGGCACTGTTGTTTTATGTTTTTAATCTACAAAGTTGATTTGATAAAACTAGAAGTTTTAAAAATTTTATCTAGATACAAAACAATACCAATTTTTTTTGGTTTATATTTATTAGTGACTCTTTATCTAAAACATCAGGCTAAACAAGTACCACTTGAAAATGTTTGGGTTCTTAATGTTTTAAGTAGCGCATTTTTATTTTTACCACTTGTCCTTTTCATACTGCACAAATTTTCAAATACATTTACAACAACAATAGGAAAACTTCAAGAAAAAATTAAAGAACAGAAAACCAATCCAGCAGTAGAAGAAGCAAAACAACGAGAAGGCATGCGATGGAGTGGTATGAATTTTATTTCAGAAAAATTTAATTTAGAGATGGATTACTTTAAAAAAGAGCTAGAAAAAATAGGTATGGATAAGGATGATCACGGCAGTATTCAAATAGCATTTGCAGCAGTTTTATTAAAGCAAGAAGAAAACATAGAAAAAACAGCACTAAAACCCAATATTTATTTTTATATAGGTAAAATTTTGTCTATAAAGTCTGAAGACGTAGAAGCGAACATCAACAATGCTTTAAGCAAACACTGGTATTTAGCAGATTCGAAAACACTTAAAGTGATAGAAGCAAATTACAAAGGAGAGATTTCTAAAAAAAGTGGAGCTCCTACACCTAAAAAATTTTTAATCCAATTAGTAAAAAAATGTAAGTTGCCACATAAAACTATATCTTAATATGATGACTTGCAAAAAATCACGAAATCATCAAAAAGAGAATAATATCTCAATTTTGTCGTTTAGGTTTTAAAACCTAAAAAATTTTTGAGAGTAAATTCACTTATAAATTTTTCCATTTTTTTATATAATTTTGATTATCAAACTAAAAACAAAAAGGAGATTGGGAAAATGAAACTTGACAACATAGTCAAAAAGATTTTGAAAATCTTGAGGTGCTTTTTCAAATCGATCCAAGTATCACCTAATATCGAAAAATGTGATTTGCTTTTTGTAAAATAAAAACTGCCTAAGCAATTAATAGATTAACTAAAAATAGTTAAGTTTAAAAATTAAAATTATATAAAAAATTATGTATATTTATACTAAATTATTTTGAAAATTATTAGGTATATTTTAGTTGCATAATTTGGTAATTGTTGGTATAATGTTAAAAAATAGATAAAATTTTATAAAAATTAAAGGAGATATTTATGAGGAAGTTTAAATCCGCTTTTTCTTTTTTACTGGCCCTAGGAATAAGTTTAAATTCATTTTTCATAGTCAAAGCTTTTGATTCGGATGATGAAGGTAGCGACAATGACGATGAATCATCTTCGTCAAGTCATGTAAAGGTTGTACCTAAGGAAGAGAAGGGCAAAGAAAAAATTACTGACACAAGCAGCAGTAGAGAAACAGTAACTGCTTTACGTGATTCTGAACCTTCAAGTAGTTCGACTGCTACCCCAACAACCACGACTTCAAAACCAAGCAGTCCATTAAGCCTATCCACAAGTCTATCCACGAAGCAACTAGTTCCCGTTACAACAAATCCAATTGTAAGCAGTAGTTCCAGCAGCTCTAGTAGTAGTTCTTCTTCAAGTGGTGTTAAAAGTGTTACTAAATTTGAAACCGATGATGAAAAAAAACGAGTAATATTAAGAGATTATCCACCTAACTTATCAGAAATTCAAGAAATAGGTTTTGGAGTAAAAGTTAAAGATAAAGATGGAAACATAGTAGAAAAAAGGGTTAAACCTGATGTACATTTCAGAGGTATGGATGGCAAAGAATATTTTGTATTTTATAATAATCACATCGAGCAACCTAGAGAATTATTCGCTGAAAAACTCGAAAAAGAATTAGATGAACATAGCTTTTTGTTATATCCAGTAAGAGAAGGGATACTTACAAATTCAGTGAAATCTACGCCTGGAGCACTGGATGTTTCACCAACATTTTTAGGGGTTTTAAAATCTCTTTTTACATTTCCGGTATCAGCATCAGTAGCCATTGCTGGGGAAGTAGATGGTAATTATATAGATATACACCAAAAAACTAAGATGCTGTCAAATATTTGTGCAAATTTAAATTATGTGAGGCAGAAATACGGTGACGATATTAATCCGGAGAGCATCTGTGCTGTAGTGGTGGACAAAGATTTGAGTAAACTCGTAACTTTAAGAGATACACCTGAGGCTTCATATAAAAATGTAGAAAAAGGTTTTTACAATATAGCAAATTCAGATATGAGTGACCGAGAAATGGTTATTGCTATGGATAGATGTCTTGATGAATTTCAAAAGATAATAAAACCTCGTGCCTCTGATAGGCAAAAAATAGATTTTTGTTTTACTCTTAATCGCGCCAGCTATTACCTTGATAATTTAGAATCTGATCGTCAAAATAAAGATTTCGCAACACTTGAAGCTATGGATAAACTTAGAAAAAAAGTTGACCGTTTATTGTTAGAGTATAGATTTATATTTGAGAAAGACGCTTCTCCCATACTTGATATAAAGATTGACAGATGTAAAATTATAGTTGACACTGAATATAGAACGATGATATTTTTAGATAGAGAGGAAGCAAGAAAATTTACAAAAACGCTCAGCACAACGATTGATAATAGAGCAACTAACGTAACAAGAACATACTCATTTGGTTCGTTTACCGGAGACGAACTCAGGAAATTAGCAGAATCATTAAATCCAGATTCATGCCAGGATGTGCTTGATCATATGGACGGTCAAATTATTGACATGAGAGCTGAGGCAGAGAAACAAAAAGCAGAATATTACGCAGAAATGGGGAGAGCCGGACTTGATGTTGTAAAAGAAGGTATAAAACTAGCTGTAGCTGTAACTACAGGAGGAGCTTCAGGAGCAGCTCAACAAGCAATTAGTTCATTGTCTTCATCTTCGTCCCCAGTTATAGCTAAGCAGAATCTAAATGAGAAAATTTTCACCGAAAAAGATTTTAAAGAGTATGTAGCAGTAGAAGAAAAATTAAAAGATAGCGAAAAAGTTGAAGAAGCAGGCCAATCGCAGCAACTTTTACATTCTGGTTTTGACAATCCCCAAAATATAACCGTAGATCATACTTCTGCAACATCAAGCAGCTCAAGTTCCAGTGAACAGGTTGATAGAACAGGATTCCCTCAAAGCTTTGTCACTAATAGGACAAGACCGGAAAACCCAACAGCACTTGGTCAAGCGCTGAAAGAACTTAATATGGAACCTGAGTTTATGGATGGAATCCTCCAAGGATTTAAAAGTTATATAGAAAGCAAGCGTATACAAGGGCACATGGATATAAAGAAAAGAAAACGCGATTATTTAGCTGCGCAACAAAAATATATGACTGAATTTATTAATATGGTAAAGCTTTACGTACGAATGATAAGAGGCAATTTTGATAACAGAGAAAATTTTGAAGGTGTTTTAATTGAGGAACTCAGGCGTTTTGAAGCTTTAGGCGGAAGTGAACTTTTAAGAGAATATACTATTCGTGAAATTAACAGGTTGGAGGATTTAAAACAATGAAAAACAAGGTATTGTCGTTACTTTTAGTACTAACATTTTTAGTATCTCTTCATAAACCGGCACAGGTTTTGGCTGCAGAATCAGCAAAAATTCAAAACACTACTAAATCTTCTTGGGTTATACCTGTTACAATTGCATGCAGTGTAGCGGCAGTTGTAGGTATAGGTTGTGCAGTGTACAAAGCTTATGATTATCACTGCTTTAAGAATAAAGTAATAAAAATAAGTGATGAACCCGCAGAGGCAGATAATTTTGGAAACAAAGTAAATCCGCGCCGTGATATAGATCTTCATGAATATATACAACATTTATTAAAACATGAAATCCCGAAATTGAAAAAATCGCCTATTCTTGAAGTAAGGCATATAGCAAATATACATGGATTTATAGTTACAATTAATGTATGTTTAGAAAGGTCCATAAATATAGAAACCTCCAAACGGTTAGCTGCATATTTAAGAAACAAAGATGAAGAGCGTTTAATACCTCTTATGACTACAAACAAATCAATAAAAGTTGTAGATTTAATTGAAGAATTACAAAAAATAGATGCTTTAGTGCTTCAAGCAACGAAAATTATAGATGAAAATTTATATAAATAACTTTCCGTTGATTTTACTAATTTGTAAAAGAAAGCGAGAGAAAAGATGTTAAAGAAGATAATATCGGCATTTGTTGCGAGTTTGCTTGCACTTCAAATGTTCCCGTGTGCGTTTGCTCATAATGTTTCTGAAAATGAAAGTTCAGAAGTTCTTTCAAAGATAACTTCTGAAATAAAAGAAGCACGCACTGAAAACACAAAAAGCTTTGCAATGAGCGACGGCCAGCTTTTAAAAGCCGAATATTCGATCCCTGTACACCGCAAAGATGCAGACGGCTCATGGCAGGATATCTACGGAAATCGAAATAGCAGCCAGATTGAGTTTTCTAAATTTACAGATAGTGAAAAAACAGTTTCGATTTCAAATAGAGATTTAAATCTTTCCTGGGGTTACAGTGGGTGCAAGAAAAGCGAGAAAAAGTTTGACGGCAAATCTAAGATTAAGTACGAAAACATTTACGAAAATGTTGATCTTGAGTACGAGCTTTCTGAAAAGAAGTTAAAAGAAGATTTGATTTTAAATTCGTCTGAAGCTCAAAAAGAATTTGAAATAAATTATCAGATAGGCAATTTGAAGGCAATTCAAACAGATAATAAAACTATTGAGCTTGTGAATCAGAACGAAAAAACAGTATTTAAAATCTCAGCGCCTGAAATGATTGATAGCAAAAATTCTAAAAGTGATAATTTGAGTCTCAAAATTCTTGATCAAAAAGATGGCAAACTTAAACTAAAACTCACGTGTGATAAAACTTGGCTTGAAGCTAAAGAAAGAATATACCCTATAAGAATAGACCCTGATTACACAGATGAATATTTTGATTATACAATTTCTTCATATTCAAATTCTTCACTTTGCACAAATTACAGAAAAAAAGATAACGCATCATCAGTCTTCCTTGATTTAAGAGGTTCTGATTTTAAAGGGGTTGGCGTTGTCAAAATTGCAGTTTTTGGCCGAAGTTCTTCAAGTAAAGAATCAAATTGTACATATAAAGCTCAGTATTATCTTTTGGAAGCCGGCAAAAAGTACGAGCTTTTAAACTCAGTACATGAAAATGGTTTTGATGAAGTGCAAATCAGGTTCTGCGGGCATCCCGGTCAGCACGTATCCGGGAAATGGAGCCCCGACTGTAAACCTGATTCTGAGTGCCTAAGAATGGGAGGTATTTCAGGAGCTACCGGAAATACAACCGATAAACTATTTGACTACACTCTTTCACCACAAGGTGAGTGCTGGACAACAATCAGAACTAAAGCGAATTCGTCTTCTGTTTATTTAAACCTTGAAGCTTCTCATGACAAAGATGTTGTAGATGTTCGTGTTTACGGAATTGCTGGAAGTTCGGAGGAGCAGAACTGTACAAATAATCCAGCACTTGTTTATACTTTAGAACTTGGTAAAAAATATGAGCTTTATAATACTGTAAAAGAAAACAACCACTGTGGTGTTCAGCTTAGATTTACAGGTAAACCCGGGACTAGAGTAGCGGGGAAATGGAGCCCGGATTATTCCTCCGAATCAGGTTGTATTACTGTTGGAAAAAGTGGTGGAAGCGATGATAGTATAGCTATAAGACCAATTACATCTTCTCAAGCTCTAATTGATGTCCCGCAAATAAGTCAGCTTGGTGAATTCCCAACTGCGTGTGAATCAGTTAGCGCTGTAATGGTTCTTCATTTTTACGATTATGGGGTGTCAGTAAAAGATTTTATTGATAAATGTTTAGTAAGGGAAAGCTTAACTGAAAAAGATTTTATTGATAAATATTTAGTAAAGAAACGCTTAATTGAAGGCCCTGACCCAAATTCAGCGTTTGTTGGAAATCCCCGCGATAAAAGTGGGTACGGATGTTTTGCGCCGTGCATTGCAAAAGCAATGAATAAAGTTTTGCAGGGCTGTAAAGCTGAAGTTATTCGCGGTAAAAGCCTTAAAACTCTTTCTGAAGAATATACAAAACATGGTGTGCCCATACTTATTTGGGCAACTATGGGCATGAGAAAAACAAAACCCGGAACAAAATGGACAATTGGATATGTTGATGAAAATGCGATGCATAAAAAAGGCGACAAATTCACATGGCCGGGCAATGAACACTGCGTGGTTTTAATTGGATTTAACGAAAAAGATTACTTTGTAAATGATCCATTCCAGCCTCTTGGTAAAGTCAGGGGAGCGTACGAAAAAAATCTTCTTGAAGAAAGATTCTACGAACAGGGCAGCCAAGCTGTTGTAGTGCATAGATATTTAACACCCAGTTTACCAATTTCTACGAGTTCTAGTTCAAGCAGCAGCTCAAGTAGTAGCTCAAGCTCAAAGGATTTTAAATATGAAATTCTCAGTAAAGTTTGTGATTTTGCAAAAGGAATAAGTACACAATGGGCTAAAAATGCTGTAGAACCTCTCTTTATGGTAGTCGGAACGGTTGCAAGCAGCAGTGAAATTCAAAGCTTACTTAGCCGCGTTGAAATAAAAGATATCGGAGATCAAAGAGTCTACATACTTGGAAAAACCACGGGAGATATACTCTCAATAATTACAGGAGCAGTTCAGTCAAATTTGGGAGCATCAACAATCGTTGGTGGAATTGGTGGAGTTATAAGCGGCGGAGCTGCCAGCTCAACTGGTATCGCAGCACCTGCAGGTTTGCCTGTTATGATTATTTCTGGCGGAGCAATTGTTGCTGGTACCACTCAGCTTGCTCAAGGTGTCGGCGTGATGTACAGTAGTATGGGCAATTTTCAAAAGGATCTTAAGGAATTTGTAAATAATCCTACAAGTCAATCACAAATGCAGCTCCAGGTTGAAAAGGGTCAAGCCCCAAAAGAAGTTGATAGAGTTGACAAACCTCATGTACCGGGTCAGCAACCCCACATTCATTTCAAAGATGGAACATCATTAAACATTGATGGAAGTGTACACGATTTGCATAAAGGAATTCCTAATTTAACTAATAATATAAAAGCCTGGATTTTAAAAAATAGATGGAAAGTAGTAAAATAACTATGAATATATATGGATATGAGAAAAATAAAAAGGATCTGCTGGAAATGAGTGAAATTTCTCTCCAGTGTAGTATAAATGAATTAAAACTGGTAATTGATTTTTTAAATAATACTTTGGAAGAACACAAATCTGTCAAAAATAAAACTGATATGTGTCACTCCCATTTTAAAGATTTCAATTTTCAACACGATGAAACTGATCCTGATATAATAGTAGTTAGTAAGTTCAAAGAATAGGATTATTATATTACCAATATCAACTTTTATAAGCTTTCGCTCTCACAGCAAATATGTTAATTATTTTGGAATTCTAAGAACCAGATAGTTTCACTGGATAATGAATTTAAGGCTTTAACATGCGACCATTTAGTTCTATCACTCATTTGCCCCTATGTTTGCATTTACTTTACATTTATTTTCAAATATTCTCTGACTTCGAAAATTTATCTAGAATTTTTAAGTATGTATATTCTATAAAATTTATCTATATCCTATAACACGGGTTACGGATAACCCATAAGTACCCGTTGAAACTGACGGAGATGACCCATTGTAAGCATACATATAACCGCCTTGGCTAAAGCTAATTGTTGTTCCGCTGATAGTTGCAGTCATACATTTAAAATAAAACGCATCTGTACAGACAAATTTACTTAAATTGGTGGTTTTGCCGTTAGGATTATAAATTCGGCGTTCAATGTTTTCATTTGCCCCTTCTCCGTAATAAATTGAAATGAAACTGAAATTAGCAGCGGTTTCACTTAAAGTTATTGTTTCGTTTGTCCCACTTGGATTGTTGTACAAAATAAATGGGCCATATGATGTCGGAGTTGTACCGCTCGGTTCACTTACTGTTTCATTGTAATTTGGGGCATTAAAGTCAAATATAGGAGTATTTGACTTCGTGGCTAATGTGGATTCACTTATAACCTCAAATAAGTACATTTGGTAATTCGCAGTTGTTTTTGCATAAAGGTAGTAATGATTCCCGTCAATTCTAATTTTAAAATTTCCAAAGCTTAAACCTAACCCACCTGAACTTAACAGATTAAAGTTTGTAATTGAAAGAACATAATTGTCACTTCGTACGTTAGCGTATAAAATTCCCGTTGCTCCGCTGTATGTTTGCGTAACATTTAAAGTAAATGCATGATTGTCCCATTGTGGTGTAATTTGTCCTATTAAAACCAAATACCATCCATTGGCAGCTCCTATACCATTAGGTATATACTGCATTCTTCTGCCATTAAAGTAATTTTCCTGCTCTATATCCATTGCAACTTCCATTTTAGTCTCAGCAGATAAAGCGGTCGAAACTTTTCCAAATGCAATACTTCGTCCGTTTGAATTAAAATCCATTAAAGTAAAAGCTGTGCCTAAATTTGATGACTTTTCTGTGCTTCCGAAATAATCTGTAATTCTAAATATAAAATTATATTCGCTATTTACGTCTACGGGTAAAATATAAGAATTATTGTATGAATAGTTTATATTATCTAAATTTATGGTTGTATAAGATGAATCAGCGGTTTTCTTGTAAAGAAGCTGAAACTCTTTATCGTTTTTATCATCTACCTGTGAAATATTTGCTGTCATGCTGCACTTTGCATAAGCACCTTCGTCGTTTTCAACGCCGTCTGAGTTACAGCGAACAACTGTGAAATTTGAAATTGATGGATTTGAATATGCTGTAACCGAGTAAGACTGAGAGCCGCTTGCTGTGCGATTTCTTGTATCGGTTACGGTGACATTGCAACTTCCATTTCCCGTTAGCGCATTTGTCGTAAAATTCGAGGAGCTGAAAGACTGCCCGTTTATTGAAATACTGTAGTTTTTAATTGTGCTTGAATATGTTCCGCTTGCTGAAATGATACCATTTATTTGACTTTTTCCTTGAACATAAGTGCCAAATTTTTCATAGATTCCTGAAACACTTTCTGAAAGTGAAATATCGCTGATTGTAGGCACCAGACTGCTTGGTACATTTGCAGTTAAATTTACTGATTTTACACCTATGTATGTGCTGCCATTATATGTTTCACATATCATTGTAACACTCAAACCTGTGCCATTTGGAACATTATTTGCAAAATTGAGCGGAATCGTCCAATTGTAGCTAGTCCCTACATTGGAGACAATCCAGTTCCATCCGCCGCCACTTAATTGATAATATAAAACATGAGTAAAGCTGCTTGATGCACGATTAGTATACACAGTAACGCTATTTCCCATTGTTACACTGCTTGAACTTAAACTCGGCTGACTTGCCCTTGGAATAGTAGGGAGCCATTCTCCATACCATTGCTCACTTGAAGTTAGTGGCGTGTCTAGGCTTATCCATGCGGAAGTATCAAGATATTTTGAGCCATTACCATTATGATAAATTGCTATTGTTTTAGTAAACAAATCAATTCCACTGCTGGTTATCTTTTGGCTTGGTAAAACTGAAGCACTGTAAGTTGTTCCGTCAATTTTACAGTAACAAACGCCTGTTCCGTAGGTCTGATACGACGAATTTGTTCTGTGAAAATTTACTTTAACTGTTACATTCGTAGTGTTACTTGATACATCCTGCCAATTCTGAGTTATAGTTATTTTATACTTTACATATTGGTTGCTGGTGTCCATTGCACCAGAAGTTCCCATTAAATCACTCCCTTTAATTTTTGTTTTTGTGGAAAGATAAATTGCCATTACTTCGAGGTTCGAAAACGAAATTACCAAGCTGAAGTGTATTTATAAATTCGCCATCTGTGATCTGGTCAAGTGAAAACGGACAAATAAAAGGCTGAAAAAGTCAAGCGATATTGTTTTCGAAAGAAACGGGAGAAAGATAGCCGAGATAAGAATGGAGTCTTTGGCGATTATAAAAAACTTCTA
>JAEWWM010000008.1 GCA_023458915.1 Bacillota bacterium | reverse complement strand
GCTTTTGATAACGACAGAGAAGAGCTTTTATCAAAACTTCCGAGTGAAGATGTTTTTGCTGTTATTAATGCCGGAGCAGATATTGAATCGTCTCATAAATCTATAGAATTTTCTGAAAAATATGATTATATTTACGCAGCCGTTGGTATTCACCCCGAAAACATGGATAAAATTGCTCACGAAAATTTTGTAGACGAACTTGAAAAATTAATTTTAAATAATAAAAAGGTGGTAGCAGTCGGAGAAATCGGACTTGATTACTATTATAATTCCGAAAATAAAGATGCTCAAAAATCAGTTTTTGAAATTCAAATTAAGATTGCTTTGAGGCATAATCTTCCAACTATAATTCATGATAGAGAAGCGCATAATGATATACTTACAATTTTAAAAAAATATAAACCAAAGGGTGTTATTCATTGCTTTTCAGGCAACTTGGAAATGGCGGAAGAAGTAATTAATCTTGGAATGCATATTGGAATCGGCGGAATTGTGACATTTAAAAACACAAAAAATATACTGGAGATTGTAAAAAATATCTCGCTATCGTCCATAGTTCTTGAAACGGATGCACCTTACTTAGCTCCTGCCCCTTTTCGTGGCAAAAGATGCAATTCTGCGCAAATTAAGTATACAGCCGAAAAAATAGCGGAAATAAAAGGTATAGAAACATCGGAAGTTTTGAAAGTAACTCAAAAAAATGCTGTGAAATTGTTTGGAGTATTTACGAAATGATATTTTAACGTTTTTTCGCCCGCCGCTGGCGGGCGAAAAAACAATATCCTCGAATTGTGTGGAGTTGAATAGCTTTATGAGAATAGGTCACGGATATGATGTACATAAACTTGTAATTGGCAGAAAGCTGATTTTAGGCGGAATGGAAATTGAAAACGACACTGGACTTTTAGGGCACTCTGATGCTGATGTTTTGGTTCATGCCATAATGGATTCTTTACTTGGTGCGGCTGCACTAGGCGACATCGGCAAGCATTTCCCTGATTCTGATATAAAATACAAAAATGCGAATAGTTTAGAACTTCTTCAAAAAGTATGCGAACTTATAAATAAAAATAATTATAAAATTCAAAACATAGATGCTACCATAATTGCGCAAAAACCCAAACTTAGCCCATATATTTTAAAAATGAGAGAAAATATAGCTACCGCCTGTCAAATTAGTGTCAGTCAGGTCAGCGTGAAAGCAACAACCGAAGAAAATTTAGGGTTTACAGGTAGGCGCGAGGGAATAGCAGTCCATTCTGTTTGCCTTATTAACTAAATCCCCCCAAAAAAAAATTGATCGAAATGTAAATTTTCAAAAAAATTCCCTGCGCTTTTTAGAGAAGCGCGGGGCTTTATCATTTTACGCCTCTTATTCATATTATGTAATAGTAAGGCGATTTTTAGCTAAACTTTATGTAAATTAATGCTCATTATTCGGATAAATTTTATAAAAATTCATTTTATTAAGATTGCTTACGCAAGATAAAGAGCAGGAGGTAAAAATGTGATATATCTTGATAATTCAGCAACAACTTACCCAAAGCCTTCTCAAGTAAACGCAGCGGTTTTCACCGCAATGCAAAAATATGGCGCAAACCCAGGGCGAAGCGGACATACTATGTCCCGAAAGTCCAGCGAGGAAGTCGAACGATGCCGAAAAACGGCAGCTTTGATGTTCGGCGTGCAAAATCCAAATAACGTTGCTTTTACTCTGAACTGTACTCAGGCGCTTAACATGGTAATTAAAGGCATTTTAAAACCTGGTGACCATGTTGTAACGTCTTGCGTTGAACATAATGCCGTAATGCGTCCTCTTCATAAACTTAAAGAATCAGGCGGCATTACTTACACTGATGTAAAAATCTACCCTGGTGATAATGAAAAAACCCTTGATTCTTTCCGCAAAGGCATGACAGATAAAACAAAGCTTATTATCTGTACTCACGCATCGAATGTATGGGGTGTGCGTTTGCCGATTGAAAGAATAGCAGCGCTTGGTAAGATATACGGTGTGCCTATTTTGGTGGATGGTGCGCAGTCTGCGGGAATTTTACCGATTGATATTCAAAAAATGGATATAGATTTTCTGTGTCTTGCAGGCCATAAAGGATTATAGGGTAATAGTGCATTAGGGCAAACTTGCAAATTAATGATAAATACTAGAAATATCAGGGTATAAGAATTAAAACCATAACCGCAAAAATCACCTAGACTTAACTTTTTTATATCTAGGTGATTTTTCACGCTCAAAAATAAACTAAAAGGAGAATTAACAATGCAACTAAATATGTTAGTACCAGTGAGTTTTATAGTTATTTTATTCCTAAATCAAATTGTGATTATTTTAGAAAAAGAAAAGCTAGAAAAACGGATACTTCTAATATTCAAAATAATAAATAGCAAGCCGCTGACTATTAAGGAGATAAATTATGTTAGAAAGTATAGATGACAGGGAGTACTTAGAACCCCCAGATTATGAAGCACATGCAGTTTTTAGCTGTGATTATTGCTATCGAGGGCTTTATGAGGGTGACGAGTATTACGACATCGAAGGTGAAGTTTATTGCGAGGATTGCTTAAAAGATAACTTTAGAAAATTTGCGACAAGTGATTAATTAATGAAAGGGATGGTTTTTTGAGAACTTTAAATGAGGTTCAATG
>JAEWWM010000007.1 GCA_023458915.1 Bacillota bacterium | reverse complement strand
GTCTATTACCATGCAAGTGGGGATTCCTTTAATTAAGTCCTGCACATGACCGGGTCCCACCCACACGGCAACATTTACGCTCTCGCCAAGGCAGTCCTTCATGACTTCTGAAAGCCTTTTGCCCGTTTTCTCTTCAATTCCCTTCATACAAAGCACGAACGTTTTTTTATGTAAGTTTTGTTTTGATAATTCAGTCGCAAATTCACGAAGAGCCTGCGCGCTTATAGATATTATAAGTACATCAGAGCTGTTCACCGTTTTTTCTAAGTCGTCAGTTATAGTGACTGTTTCACTCATTGAAAGAAACGCATTTTTTCTGGAATTCATCATTTCTACAACAAACGATGACCCGGGTAAACCCCAAAGCGTTACATTATGCCCGATTTTATTCAGATACCACGCAATAAATGAACCCCATCTTCCGCATCCTAAAACAGATATATTCAAAATTTATCCCTCCATTAATAGTAAAAAAGTAAAGTGTTTACTTTATAATAATCTCGATATTTCCCCTCTCATTGTACGGCAGAAAGAAAAATTATTTTTTAGCACTCTCTAAAATTATGATAAAACAATTATACTTAAACACAAAAAAATCGTAAACAGAAAATATGCTGTATTTATATTCAATATTTTTAACAATTTATAAAATTATCATATTTGAATAATTTAAAATAATAGATATCTATTGACATATTATACTATGCAATGTATAGTATAATACTAAGAGGTGTATTAATGGATAATCAATTAAAAAGAGGTTTTTTAGAAATTTGTGTTTTAGCAGCGTTAAAAAGTAACGATTTATACGGGTATAAACTAATTGAAGTTTTAAGTCCCTATGTAGAAATATCAGAATCGACCTTATACCCGATACTAAAACGGCTAGAAATCAACGAATGCTTGAATAATTATACAGTAGAACACAACAGTCGTCTAAGAAAGTATTACAAAATAACAGAGAAGGGGCGTGAGAAAATAAAAACTTTCTTAGATGATTGGCAAGAAATTTTAAAAATACACAATTTTGTGAAAGGGGAAAACGAACGTGAATAAAGAAAAATTTTTAACTGAATTGTCTGAATTTATTTGGGCATTACCTAAAATCGAAATAGATAAAACATTAAATTATTATAGCGAAATAATAGATGATTACATAGAAAACGGTTTAAGTGAAGAAGAAGCAATTAAAAAATTGGGTGATATAAAAGAAATATCAAGCAAAATTCTTGAAGAAAGTTTGTATGAGTTTAAGTCAGAAAGTAAACTTGGAAAATTTATTAATTCTATTTTTAAAATTTTTAATTCTAAATGGCGATTGTTAGTTTTTGCGATTTTAGTGTTTGGATTTCCTATATGGTACATGGCTGTGGCTCCAGTTTTAATATTTTTATTTCTGGCTTTTATTTGTATATTTGCACTACCCGCTCTCGCATTGAGCTGGTCTGTCAGTCTATTATGGGACCCTTTAACTTATTCTAATTTTTTTAATACTTTATATTTTGTAGGACTCAGTTTTATGACGTTTGGAATTTCATCACTTTACATCTCAATATTCACAGTATTAACAAGGGCAGCATTTAAACGTTTTAAAAAATTATTTATAAAAATAAAAAAACTGAAAATTTCAAGAAAGGCGGAAAAGTAAATGAAAAAAACTTTTTTTAAAACAGTAAGGTTTTATTCTTTAATAATTGTAGGAATAGGAGCATTAATTGCATTTGTACCGTTCGCGCTTTCAGGATTTAATTTAAGTTTTATCGCTCACAATAAAAAAATCGTAAAAGAAGATAACGAACAAAAAATCTACACTTGTGATTTGGCGGGAATTTCGTCAATTAATATCAATACAAATAACACTAACGTAAATATTGTGCCTTCAAAGTCAAGTGAATTTAAAGTTACTTATGTTGAGAATGCTGATGAAAAATATAATATTTTAAAAACGCAAAATGGAATTTCAGTAACTTACAAAAACAATAATCCTCAGAAAGGGAATTTACTTCAAAGGATTCCTATTTTTAAAGGCGGGAGCAGCTCAAAATATGAAAATAACGATCTAACCATAGCCATCCCCGAGTTTTATAGCGGTGACATAGATTTCGTTTCCAAAAAAGGGGAGTTATACAATGATGAGCCTTTCTTGTTCAATGGGCCTTTTAAAATTAATGGCTTAAAAAACATTAATAATTTAAATATTGATTTTTCTGATCTTGTCAGTATTGAAAATGTAACGTGTAAAAACAATATAAATATAAAAACAGAGCGAGACTGCAACTTAACAAATATTTTTTCTGAAAATTCGATAAAAATAGATACTGTTGTAGGCGAAATAAATTTAGATAATGTTTCAAGTAAAAATATTCTGGATGCCAATTCGGTCGATGGGCCAATAAACATAAGCAAAGTAAGCTCTGATAGAATATGTCTTGCTTCTCCACTAAAAATCAGCGGTACTGTTTATGGCAAAGAAAGCGATTATGTCATAGATAAACAAAACCGGAAAAACAGTTATACTACTTTAGATAAATCAAACACACAAAATTTGGAAAACAAGAAAATTTTAATTTTAAGCAGTGATTCTGATGTAAAATTTGTAGCGTAATTTTCTGTTTTTTTAGAATAAGTGAAAACTCCAAAGTTTATTCTGGAGTTTTTTGTTTAATACCATTTTGCCAAAATTTTTAATAGTTTATAGAATTATGCTATTTAAATAATTTTAAATAAATGATATAATAAATTATGTTAAAATATTCTGATAAATTTATAATGGGGTGTCTTAAAAATGGGGAAAGATTATTTTAAAGATTTAAAAATAAGAAAACTTACAACAGATGATCTAAAGCAATTTAATAGTTTGCTGCGTTATGCTTTTCAAGTTTCAGAAGAAGAGCTTATAAAAATAGGGCTGGAAGATGACGATATTCGTAAATCTAAGTTCCCGATTTTAACATCTTCCGATGTTCTTGGCTGGTTTGATGGCGATAAGCTTGTTTCTCAACTTGCCGTTTACCCCATAAAAATGAATATAAATGAAAAAATTTATTCAATCGGGTTTGTGACAGGTGTTGCTACCTATCCGGAATATTCTGGTCATGGACTTTTGTCAAAATTAATGAAAGAAGCCCTTACTCAAATGAGGATGAAAGGCCAAACCATTTCGCTTTTGTACCCATATTCCATCCCGTTTTACAGGCACAAAGGCTGGGAAATAATATCCGATAAAATGACATTTTCATTAAAAGATTTTCAGCTTCCAAAAAAATTATCGGTTCCGGGTATAGTAAAAAGGGTAAAGGAAGATTCGTTGGATGTTATAAATCTTCATGAAAAATTTGCACAAAAAACGCACGGGTGTATTTTCAGGAATGACCTGGCCTGGGAAGAGTATTGGCGGTGGGATGTTAGTGACACGACTGTGGCTGTTTATTACGATAAAAACGACAAACCTAAGGGCTACATGGTATATTTCTTAAATCACGATGTGTTTAGCATAAAAGAAATAGTTTGCCTGAATACAGAGGCTTGGAATGGCCTGTGGGGTTATATTAGCGCTCATGAATCTATGATTAATGAGGTTAAAGGAAATAATTACTCAAGTACCCCAATAGCTTTTTGGCTCAACGACAGTGACATTCGAGAAACAATTCGCCCTTATATCATGGGGAGAATAATAGATGTAGAAAAATTTTTAAAAAAATACCGTTTTTTAGCTTCAAGTGAACGTAGAAAAATAACTTTTGAGGTTAAAGATGCTATGCTCGAATGGAACAACAAGTGCTTTACAGTTGAATTTAGTCCATTAAAACCCCCGAAAATTTATGAAGGGAAAAAAGGAGAAAAAGTGGAGCTTTCAATAGGAACATTAACAACTATGCTGATGGGCTATAAATCTCCGACTTATCTTCATGATATTGAACACATTAGAGCAAAAAAATCGACTATTAATTTTCTTGAAACTGTAATTCCACATGAGAAAGCTTATATTTCTGATTATATTTAATTATAAATAAAAATATTTCAATATAAAAATCATTAAAATTAATATTTTAAATATTAAATAATCAATTTTTTTGTTTGTTTTAGCGAATATGTTACTCAGATGAAACAAATGATTGATTTTATCGCGCAATAATTTTAAAATAGTTAAGTATATCTTTAGAATTTTTTGTAGCAACGCAGGGTTTAATTGAAGAGTTTACATAACTATGGTGTACTTACTTGGATTTTAAATGTGTGTTTGTAATTTATCTTAATTAGCAAAATTGTAGCGCTAATTAAATATGGAGGATTTAACTTATGAGTTTTGAATTTGACAATAATGCCGAGGAATCGGTACAAATAAAGGTAATAGGTGTAGGCGGCGGCGGCGGTAATGCAGTGAATCGCATGGTTGATTCCGGAGTAAAATGTGTAGAGTTTATCTGTATAAACACAGATAGACAAGCTCTGCTGCGTTCAAAAGCTAACCATAAAATTCAAATAGGTGAAAAGATCACACGGGGGAAAGGTGCGGGATCTAAACCTGAAATAGGGCAAAGAGCTGCCGAAGAAAGCAGAGACGAAATTATTGCTGCACTCAAAGGCGCGGACATGGTTTTTATAACTGCCGGAATGGGTGGAGGAACTGGGACCGGAGCAGCTCCGGTTGTTGCACAAATAGCCCGTGAAATGGGAATACTTACAATAGGAATAGTTACCAAACCCTTTGCATTTGAAGGTCAAAAAAGAATGGAACAAGCCGAAAATGGAATTTCCGAACTCAGAGAGCAAGTGGATTCGTTAGTTGTAATTCCGAACGAAAGACTAAAACTTGCAAGCCAGCAAAGAATTACTTTAATGAATGCATTTGTTGTAGCTGACGATGTTTTAAGGCAAGGTGTGCAAAGTATATCAGATTTAATACTTTTACCGGGTCTTGTAAACCTCGATTTTGCAGATGTTACAGCCATTATGAAAGACGCCGGATACGCTCACATGGGCGTTGGCCGTGCTTCCGGAAAGGACAAAGCGGAAGTTGCAGCAAATATGGCAATTTCAAGTCCGCTTTTGGAAACTGCAATTAATGGGGCAAAGGGTGTTATTATCAATGTCACAGCATCGCCTGATATTGGCCTTGATGAAATCGAAACCGCTTCTTCGCTTATTGCTCAGCAAGCGGATGAAAATGCAAATATTATCTGGGGTGCTGCATTTGATGATACCATGGATGATGAGATTAACGTAACAGTAATCGCAACCGGCTTTGCAACGCGAGAATCATATCTTCCAGTTCCTCCGGTAAATAAGCTAGGTTCTAGATTTAACGAAAATACAAAAAGCTTTTCGGGAAATTTATCTGTAGAAGACGAAGGTGACAGTGTTTACGACATAATGTCTATATTTAAAAACAGATAAATAAAACTTTTAAATTCTACGTACGGTAAAAGTTATCGTACGCAGAATTTTTTTATTTAAAAATCACATTATTAACTTTCCAGCATATGATGGATTATGGGAATTTTTACGAATTCTCATAAGGAGTGGTCAAAAATGTGTAGGGATTGTGAAATATTTGGGAATCGCGGAATAAATAGCCTGCGAGATTTAAGGTGCATTGCAACAAATGTATTTTGTAGAGAGTCATTTAAAGGCAGAATACGCTGCGGTAAATTTTTCCCACGGCATAAAAAACCGCGTTGTTCATGTAGTTAATTTATAGATAGCTAGTTAATAAAGAGTGCAGGTGTCGCGCTTTTTATAGAATAAAAAAGCCCGGGGGAACAAAAATCTGTACTCATAACATAACAAAGTAGACACAAGAAATATGTGCCTACTTATTTTATCTCAACTTGTGCTCCGAGTTCTTCGAGTTGTTTTTTGAGGTCCTCGGCTGTTTCTTTATTGACTTTTTCTTTCACAGCTTTAGGAGCTTCGTCGACAATTGCTTTTGCTTCTTTAAGTCCAAGACCGGTTATATCCTTAACAATTTTAACGACTTTAATTTTATTTTCTCCGCTTGATTTTAATATTACATCAAACTCAGTTTTTTCTTCTACACCTGCAGCAGCAGCTCCGCCTGCCGCCGGAGCTGCTGCAACTGCTACAGGAGCTGCTGCGGATACTCCAAATTCTTCTTCAAGAGCTTTTACGAGTTCACTGAGTTCAAGAACGGTTAAGGATTTTACATCTTCAATTAATTTTGTTACTTTATCTGACATTACTATTTACCTCCAAAATTTGACTTTAAAATTTTTGATTTAGATTTTTTGTTAAGCACTCTGCTTTTCAGCAATTGCATTTAGCGCTACAACAAGACCTTTGAGCGTGCCGTTTAAAACTGTGGCAAAACCTGTTAGAGGAGCGTTCAAGCCACCGAGCGCTTGGGCGATAAGTACTTCCCTTGGTGGGAGTTTAGCAAGACTTATGACTTCTTTTGCGCTTATTACGTTACCGTCAATAAAGCCTGATTTTATTTTGAAAAAATCATGACCTTCTGCAAATTCGCAAAGTATTTTCGATGCCGCAACATAGTCGCTTTCGCTGATTGCTATAGCCGTTGAACCTTCAAAAATTGGGTCTAACCCATCAATTTTGGCGTCTTTGGCGGCCCTTTTAAGAAGGGTATTTTTAGTAACCATATATTCAGTGCCGGATTCACGCAGTGTTTTCCTAAGTTTAGTGTCATCCTCGACATTTATGCCTTGATAACTGACAATAACACCCGCGCATGAAGATTTTAACTTTTTTGAAAGTTCTTTCACTACTGCTTTTTTCTGTTCTAATGCTTTAGCACTTGGCAATTTTTATTCACCTCCGCCTAGATATAAAATAAAAAAATCACCGATTCCCTAATTATCCCTTAAGAATAAAGAAGGAAGCCGGCGAATGATAATTTAAATTTATAGTGAATATTAAATAAAATTAATCACAACTCAGCATTTCTTCCTCGGTAGGCAAAATTTAAGCTTTTAAAAGCGCCTGCTGTCTTAGGAAAATCAGTAATAAAAGTTTACCACCGAGTTGCTATTTTGTCAATTATTAGATTTTAATTAATTTTTATTCTATAAACTCTCCAAAACCTAAGTATAGTCCATTAATATCTTCAACGACAAACTCTTTATGCTGATAATCAGTGATATTTAATTCTACTGCAATATTTGCTCCACTATTTTTAAATTCATTTAATAATTCTTCTATATTTTCTACAACAAAATATGCATCATAACCATATCCATGCAATTTTTTGTTGGATTTTATTTCACTATTTGTTTTTATTAAAATTATGCCAGCATCATCACGGTACACAGAAATATGTGGTTCTTTAATATCAAGTCTGTTTTTTATAATATTGAAACCCAAAACTTCTTGATAATATTTTGCTGTATTTTCTATTTCTGTACATGCAAACACAGGACGTGAAAATATTAATTTACTCATCAAATTATATTGCTCCTGATATTTAATTAAAATTTTGACAATTAAATATTTTCAAGTTTGCCAGTGTTGATTTTAACTCCAGGACCCATTGTTGACGAAATTACGCAGGATTTAATATATTGTCCTTTGCTTGCTTCCGGTTTTGCTTTGACTATTGCGCTCATTAAAGCGTCAAAGTTTTCATAAAGCTTTTCTGCTCCGAACGAAATTTTTCCTATAGGGCAGTGGATTATGTTTGTTTTATCTAGTCTATACTCAATTTTTCCGGCTTTAGCTTCTTTGATTGCTTTTGCTATATCAGCAGCGACTGTTCCGGCTTTTGGATTTGGCATAAGTCCTTTTGGCCCTAAAACTTTACCGAGCTTTCCAACTACTCCCATCATATCTGGAGTTGTGATAAGCAAATCGAAATCCATCCAATTTTCATTTTGAATTTTCTGCGCCATTTCCTCGCCACCTACAAAATCAGCTCCTGCCTCTTTTGCGAGCTTTTCATTGTCGCCTTTGCAAATTGCTAAAATTTTGATTTTTTTACCCGTTCCGTTGGGAAGAATTACTGCGCCTCTAACTTGCTGGTCTGCATGGCGCGAGTCTACGCCAAGCCTTGCATGAAGCTCTACTGTTTCATCAAAAGAGGCTTTTGCGGTTTTTATGCATATTTCAATAGCTTCTTTTGCGTCATAAATATTTGTTTGATTGTATGATTTTATGCTTTCAATGTATTTTTTACCGTGTTTCATTATTTTCCTCCTGAATTAGTGGTAAAATCGGATTTTTTCCTCCCACTGAGGGATATCTTTCAGTTATTCTGCTATTTCTATCCCCATACTTCTGGCAGTACCCGCTACCATGCTCATGGCAGATTCCATATTTGCGGCATTTAAATCCGGCATTTTTTGTTTTGCTATTTCTTCAATTTGTTTTTTTGTTATTTTTCCGACCTTTGTTTTGTTCGGCACTCCCGAACCTGATTCAATTCCCACTGCTTTTTTAATAAGAACTGGAGCGGGCGGAGTTTTTGTTACAAAAGTAAATGAACGGTCTTCATAAATTGTCATAACTACCGGAATAATCATACCGGCGTCATTTTTTGTGCGTTCATTGAATTCCTGTGTAAATGATACAATATTAATCCCATGAGGACCTAATGCAGAGCCTACAGGCGGTGCCGGGGTTGCTTTACCGGCAGGTATTTGTAATTTTACAATTGCTTTGATTTTTTGAGCCAATTTTTGCACCTCCAAATTTTGTGGTAACCTCGGAATAATCTGTTATTTTATTCCTCCCACTTGAAAAAGAATTTTGCTTTTAAAATCTACCTAACTATTTACATAAATTTTGATTCTAAATTATAGGTTCAATTTGGTTAAGTTCCAATTCTGCTGAGGTTTCGCGGCCGAACATAGAAACTATTACGTGAACGATTTTTTTATCTGTATCTATATTGGCAACTGTGCCAACCAGATTAGTAAGAGGTCCATCTGTAATTCTAACCGATTCTCCAACACTATACGAAAGTTTAATCGATTTTTTCTCTACACCGAGTTTTTTAACTTCTTCGGGCGATAATGGAATTGGTTTTGTCGAATGTCCCACAAATCCTGTGCAGCCGCGGATATTGCTTACAATATACCACGATTCGTCATTTAAAATCATTTTAACAAAAACATATCCATTAAAAAGTTTTCTTTCAACTTCGCGCTCTTTGCTATCTTTTATTTCCGTAACTATTTCAGTTGGCACTTTGATTTCTTGAATTACATCCCGAATTCCACGATTTTCAATAGTTTTTTCAAGATTTGAAGCGACTTTGTTTTCGTAGCCGGAATAAGTATGTACCACATACCATTTGGCTTCTTCAGACATTCTTAATTTCCCCTCCGGCTTTTTTACTTGTTACTTGAAACTGACATTACTAAACTAAAAAGCTGCATGAGCCCTGCATCAAGAAGCGCAACAAAAACACCCATGATAAAAATCATAACAAGAACGATTCCGGTGTTTTTCCAAACTGTTTTTTGAGTTGGCCAAACAATTTTTTTGAGCTCAATTTTACAGTCCACAAAAAAGTTTTTTATTTTTGCCAGTGCATTTACTTTTTTTTCACTCATTTGTTTTGCCTCCCTAAACTTTTACTTCGTTTCTTTGTGCAGAGTATGTTTCCTACAAAAACGGCAGTGCTTTTTCATTTCAAGCCTGTCGGGATTATTCTTCTTGTTTTTTGTAGTATCGTAGTTTCGCTGTTTGCACTCAGTACATGCCAGTGTTACTTTTACTCTCATTACGGCACCTCCCGGTATTTCGGAATATTTTAGCCTCCCTCTTAGAAGGGTACAAAAAATAAACCCCTTTTCGAGGTGATAAAATTGTAACATGATACCTATTTTAAGTCAAGCAATATAAGTGCAAATGAAAGTCAGCTTTTTATAAGTATTGAATTTGGCAAAATGCTCAAAAATTAGTCTTGATTTTTAATAAATTTATGGTATAATAACTAAAAAATAATTAAGTTTAAGGTTGGTGATAGTTATGGCAGGAGGATTATTAGGAGCAGCAAAAAAATTTCACGATGCTGCTAAAGCACTTAGCGGAAAGAAGCAATTTCTTGAAGACATAGAAGTTACAAATTCATTTCCTGAAAATTTTGATAAATTTCTAGAAAATTTACCTAGTAAAATCAAAGATATTCGCACTATGCTGTTTGATCCAAATGCGGGTCCGTGGTTAAGATCCAGAACTAATGACGTGCATAAAAAAATTTGGAGTGACTACACTACATTTCGCAGTGGATTTGATAAATGCCGCAAAATTATAGAAAAAAATTGGGCTCCTGCAGAAAAAGCCAGAACTGCAGTCACAAATGATGAAGAAGAATTTAACATAGTATCTAATTTTTTGAAAAAAAACAAAGATAATATTGAAAAAAGCAAAAAAAATCTGGAAACTTTACGTAAAAACGCTGGTGCAGCCATAAATGATGAAGAAATAAAAAAATTAAAAAAACAAATTACAGATTTAGAAAAATCTAAAAAAGAAAAGATTGATAGAAAGAACAAAAAAACTGATACTAGGGCAAAATTCGAAGAGATGCAATATGAACAGAAAGCAAAGGGAGCATTGGGAAAATATGCTACTATCAAAGAATTAGATAAGGAGGAAAAAGAAAAATTAATGTCAGGTAAATATAAATGGATATGGCATATCAGTAAGGAATCAACGGAGGCCAAAAAATTTTATGAATTTCTTAATCAAAATAAAAAAGAGAGAGAAGAATGGAAAGGAAATATAAGAAAAAAAGAGGCCGAAAATTTTGATAAAGATATTAAAACTATTGATAAGTCGCTTAAAAAACTTCAAGAAGAATTAAATTTAAAGACAAAGGAAATAAATCAAAAGCGAGAAAATAAGCAGAAAAGTAAAGAGCAATTTGAAGGTGACATCGGAAAACTTAGTGAAAAAAAATCGGATTTTGGCGAATATATGGATAATTTTGATGAGTATATGAAATTAAGGCGTGAGCTTAAGCTAGATTTAGAAAATAAAGTAAAATATTATGAAGCAGTTGCAGAAAATGCAAAAAGAATTAGTAGCGCGGCTGATACGATTTTGAATAATGGCAGGGATTGCAGTGGTGAAGTTTTAAAAAAAGCTAAAGAGCTGGCGACTAAAAACACTGGTAGTGATTATAAAGAAGGCTATGATATGCCATTAATTATGGCTGTGGCCATGGTGCGTTATTTTTTTAATTTATTAAGTGATTATTGTATGAAACAAGTTGATTCTGCACTGAAAACGAAAAAGAGTATTGAAAATTTTGATAAGGAGCTAGACTCAACAGCGCTTCAAGGATATAGTAAAGATAAAGTAAAAGAGCACGCACCTTTGTCGAGAAAAATAAAAATTTAGACAATACGCGTTTCTTCCAAAAATGAGCTAATTTCAAAACTTACTATGTCCAAAAACCTTTAGACATAATTAAATTTATAAAAAAACACTTCTTGCACAATCAGGAAGTGTTTTTTTGCTACTTACTTTTTATTATTAAGTGCATACTTGTTTTTAGTTGCGAATCCCCCGCGT
>JAEWWM010000006.1 GCA_023458915.1 Bacillota bacterium | reverse complement strand
CTGATTTCTTTTGTAGCATCAGCATATACCCAACCGCCTTCGCCTCCCACAAAGCATCCTTCTTTCTATGTAATTTTTTAATAATAATATTTTTCATCATACGATTCATAATTTGGCTGTGCAGCATTCATTAATTTTTGAATTCTTTTCTGTTCATATTGTGACAATACAACAGGATTATTAATTGCAAGTGGAACACCTGTTACCACATAAAACAAACTTGGCTTAAAAGATTCCCCGTACATCGCCCATACTTTAGCCTTGTCTTCAAATTCTGTCTTCTTCTTCATATCAATCGGTACATCCATACTTACTTCCAAATACTGTTGCGGTATTGTAGGTGAACTTTTTAAAACTTGTGCAATTTTACCGAGAATTCTGTTTTCGGCTTCAAATTTATTTTTAAGTTTGTCATCCGGGCAGACAGAAATCATGTAATGTAGATCAAGAAAAGACTGTTGGTAGCCGCCTCCCTCAGCATAACCGATACCTCTACCTCCTTCTAATTCTGGTCCCCCCATCTCATGAATGTCATACAGGTGAACGCCTACGACACACCCATTTCTTTCTTTTGGACTACAGCCTCCAATTGCCTCAGGGGTCGACACATAATTCGGGCAAAGATGTTCTTGCAAAAGTCGAACCAAGCCATTCCCCACAATTGCGACTGTATCGTCCGTGCTTATTTTTTGCTCATTTACTTTCGTATTTTTACCCAGCTGCACCATGAACGCTGAACTTGGCCCATTATCCTTCAAGTTCTCGTTTGAAACCGCTACAATTGGGGGTTCAATCATCTTTGTGTTTTCATCCGGCTTTACTGTAAAAGGTCCCACCATGCAACGCAATGTATACGCTGGAAGAAACTCAGGAAATTTATCCGGGAACATTTCTTGTGTAATTTTTGATACTATCTTATCGTAAGTCATACCTTCGCTCTTTCCACGGGTAATTGCAATATCAATATCATCAACCATTATAGTAGGATTTTGATCGAAAATTTGATTTATTCTTTCATGTGTTTCTTTAGAGTTTGTATAAATCCAATAATTTAAATAAATTTTATATGGTTGTACACCCAAATCATCTGGTTTTAATTCAGATCCGTCATCAGCCTTCCTTATAACGCCATCCATATCAAACCCTACTATGTTAGAGTACTTCGGATCCGCTTCTGACAGACAATCTTTCAGAATATCTTTCATTTGAATATCGTTACTGCGAATTTGGCTGTTTCCCAAAACATAATTTGGTACTAGCGTTTCTCGCAACAGTTTTGCTAAACCTATTTTTATATTTTCTCCGACACTTTCTATTAGCATTTTTTCACTTAACATCTATTTGCTTCGCTACTTTCTTAATTTAATTTTTTACAACTTTAAATTACGACATATCTTAATTTGTAAAATAACAAATTGATAATACAACTTCTTTCGACTAATTTCAACATAAAATTTATATCAATAAAATAAATATTTATTGATATGTTTAATTTTTTTTACATTTGTCACAAAGCGACTAGTGCACAGAAGTTACTTAATATTGATTAATCAACTGAAGTAATATTAAACCTGTTCTAAAATCTTAATTCAGAATTATAAATTCTCAAAATAAGTGAGATAATATACCCCTCGTATTGCCATTTGGATTAATATTTTATCATAAACTCGTGTAGACACTATTTAGAGGATAGTGGTTCTTCACGCTTTTTGTTTATGCAATATTGACTAAAATATTACTTAAATATATAATTTATTGTAATATATTTGAATTTATATTATGAAAGGTGCGTGAAAGATATGTTAGAATGGTTAAAAGCTAAGGTGAATAATGTCGTAGGCTACGCAGGCGATGTTTTAGGTAGTGTTGTTAGTAAAGGTGTAACCAAAGCAAAAAAAGAGATAGTTAGAACTTTTACTGGTGAATTCCCAATTCATTGCGGTAATATATATGAAACGAAACATGAAACAATATTTATTGGAAATAGGAGTGCTGAAGATTTAATAACTGATTTAGATGATTACATCAAAAATATTGAGGGTTCAGCAGCAATAAGTGCTGCCTTTGGTACCACTGCCAGAGATCAGAGGGCTGTAAAATTCAATGAAAAAGTAATTAAACTGCTTAAAATGTACAGGAAAGAGCTTGAAAATTTTAAAAAATTTGATTATTTCAAAGATTCTACCTTAAAAAGGCTTGAAAACACCACAAAAAAGATGAAAGAAATATTAAATATCTTATATGCTAGCTCCAAAGACGCTTTAAAAAAATATAGTGATGGGCAAATCCGAGACGATATAAAAAACACAGCATGGGACAGTAAAAATTTTAAAAATGAAACTATAAAAAAATAGCAAAAGAAAATAATACGAAAGAAGATGACATTAAGAAAAATCCTAAAATCATGTCTGAGATTAACGACATGATTGCTAAAGCTAACGAACTTGTAAATAATATACCACAGCGTATATGGTGCGATTACATAAATGATATGATAAAAGACATAGAAAAAACTATAAAAGAACTTGATAGTGTTATAGATTTAAAAACACCTAAAATTAATTATGTTGCTCTTCAAATTAAAGATAAAAAAACTGCTGTAGGTAAAAAAGCCATTGACAGGCAAGATAAAATGCAAAAGGCAGTTGCATTTGGAATTAAAAAAAGAAAGGAAACTGAAGAAGCAAAAATAAAAGCGGACGAGGAAGCAAAAAGAAAAAAAGATGAAGCGATTAACACGGCAAATAAAAAAGCAGCCGACGTAGCGAAAAAAAGAGCTGAGGCAACTAATGCAGCAAATAAAAAAGCAGCTGAAGCGGCAAATAAAAAATTTGTAGTTAATTTAGAAGACACTAGAGAATTTTATAATAAGTTGAAAAAACTTTATAATCAAACTAGTGAATATGTGCAAAGAACCAAGTCCGATGTTCATAATAAAGACATGCTTGAAAAAGCGAAAGAATCATTAAAAAGCATTGGGGGAAAATACTTTATAACGCTTTTTAATATAGATGAAGCAACAAATACTTTGATAAAAAAGCATGCTGAAGAAGTAGAAAATGAAAATTACTCCGAAGCAGCTAAAATGGCAAAATATATTCAAAACAACCTAAAAGTGTTCAAAAATTTGGGAAAAGAAGCTCAAAAATCTGTACTTAATTTAAAAAAAGATATTAAAAAATAAAAGCAATAGAAGCAGTATAGTTTTATATTCAAAAATTATAGCATGTTTTTACGTTCAAGAGTATCGCCCAGGTTCTAAATGCCGCAACAACAGATAGCACAAACGGGAACCACCAGTATTCCGTCATGGGTATTCCTGGGTTGTTCATGCCATATATGCTTAGAATTATGGTAGAGATAGAGAGTATAATTGCAATTGAAGACAAAATATTTTCATAACGGAATTAAGATTATTGGAAATAAGTGAAGAAAACGTATCCATGATTCCTGATGATATATTAAGGTAATTAGAACTGATTTTTTCAGTTCTTTTTCGTTTTTCTACAATTTAACCTTTGAAGCCTTGAAAAGGGGCTTTTTCCGTCTTTAATACCCAATAAACCTCATTCACGAAGCAACAAATTAATCAAAAAAGTAGTTGTAGCATTAGAGAGCAAAGGAAATAATCTCTCGCAAAACCTCACAATTTAAATTTATCGACACATCTATAGGTGTCTGAAAATAAATTTAAATAATCGAAAAGTGCAGTATTTAAAACTTTTTGTTTAGCCAGAAGAAAGAGGGCACTTAAATGGACAATTAGAAATTATTTTCATATTTTTTAGATATAAAGCAATTGCATATTTAAAACAGAACATACACCCGTTGTTAGGTGTGCTGCTCTGCTTTTTTTGCGCCTTTATAGGACAAGCTATTAAGAAGGCAATGTCCTGGCTTTGGTACCGAGCTAGATATCCTTAGCACTTCCGAATTTTTTGAAAAAAATCAAATAATTTGGAGGTGCGATTATGAAAAATCGCCGTGATATCAAAAATGAAGTTGCTTACTTTAAAAAAGTAATTAAAAACATGAACAGAAAAGAAGTTGGTAAACGTATAGAAATTGAGGATTTTGAAGAACTGTCGAGTGAAATGGAGTATATTGCTTATTCGGTGGACAAGTATTTTTGTGATGAGCTGACTGATTGGATAGAGCTAGTAGAAAATACCGACTTACATAAAGCTCTAAAGAGTTTAAATGCGGAAGAACAAACTCTTTTAAGTTATCTCTATTTCGAAAACAAAACTCAAAGCGAAATAGCGAAAATGTATGGTATCGCACAGCAAAATATAAATAGAAAGCTACACAGAATATTTAACAAAATTAAAAAATTTTTGTTAAATAAGTGAAATTTGGGTTTTTGAGATAAGAAGGGGGTGTAAAAAAAGTGCCAAAAACACTCTTTAATATATAGAAGGGTTTTTTATAAAAAACCTTCTATATAAAAAAACGAGTTCTTTGAAAATTTAATATTAATTAACTTAATTACGTTAGTTGTTATCCGAGCGTTTTGTCAGGTACGCCATGACTTCAAATTGAACGAGCGAAAAATATCTAGACATAAAATTGATTGGTAATCAATCTGCAATGACGATAGCAATGTACAATGATACTTCTGCATAGTCGAGGTTAAGTCCCAGAGTGTAGCCCGGCCCGAGAGATGGCGGGGTGGTGAAATTCCAATGATGCCGAACACCATCGGCAGGTTAAGTTAATATGCAAAATTATTAATATCACACAAATACTTGTTGAGAATATTATGCTATTAAAAAGGAGGGATTGGTACTATTATTAATAAAAAATTAAAAAAAATCAATAAGTATGAGCCACAAAATAATGAAAGCAACTTAGTGGACATAGAAGATATATTTATAGATACCGATCTTCCTAAAGAACATCGGTTGAGTGAATATGTAAAAAAAATAAAAAACCCATATATTTTTAAATGTAACAATGTAAAAGTAAAAATTGAATTTTCAGAAAACAATACAAAATCACTCGAAGATATACTGACAAAAATTATTGCTTCCGTTTAGAGCCATTAAGATGACAAATTGATATTAATTCATAATTCGTCTATAATATGATAGCGGTTATGGTAGATTAGGAGTTAAATATATGGCTAGAAAAAGCAGACAACTTACTAATATTCTACCATCATTTCAATCATGGAAAACAGCTATTTATATACGGCTTTCGAGGGAGGACATTGATAAGGATGAAAGTTTAAGTGTTAAAAACCAAAGAATTTTGTTGCTTGACTATGTAAATAATAATCCTGAATTTGATCTTGTTGACATTTACATTGATGACGGTTTTTCGGGTACGGATTCTAATAGACCAAATTTTAAAAGAATGCTCGAAGACATAAAAAATAAAGTTATCAATTGCATAATTGTTAAGGATTTATCCCGCTTTGGAAGAAATTATATCGAAGTAGGCAATTACCTTGAATTATTGTTTCCTAACTTTAATGTAAGATTTGTATCTCTAGGTGATAATTTAGATAGCTATAGATCACCCTCTGAAATGAACAGTCTCATAGTTCCATTTAAAAACTTAATAAATGATAATTATTGCAGAGAAGCATCCGAAAAGATCAGAAAAGTTTTTGATATGAAACGTGAGAAAGGCGAATTCATTGGTGCCTTTGCACCCTACGGTTACATTAAAGATGAAAAAAACTATAATAAATTAATTGTAGACAAGGAAGTTGCACCCATCATAAGGGATATATTTCAATGGTTTATAAGTGGTATGAGCAAACTTTCAATAACCAGAAAATTAAATTCATTGGGTATACCGAGTCCTTCGGTCTATAAAAGACAAAAAGGGATGAAATATCACTGTAATAAAGATAAATTTGGAGATTCGCCATGGTGTGCTAACTCCGTAACCACAATTTTGAAAAATCCGATGTATATCGGCAATATGGTGCAAGGGCGTTTCAAAGTAATGAGTTATAAAATACATAAGCAAATAAAACAGTCCGAAGAAAATTGGTTTATTGTTGAAAATACTCATGAACCCATAATAAGCAAGGAAAATTTTTTTAACGCCCAAGAATTGCAAAAACGAGATACGCGTATATCTCCAAATAATGAAAAATTATATCTTTTTGCAGGTTTTTTAAGATGCGGTGATTGTGGGAAAGCTATGGCAAGAAAAAAATCAAAAAACTATGTATACTATATATGTAGTAAATATAAAAATTCTTGCGGCACTGATTGCAGTAAGCACACAATTAACGATAAAATTTTAGAAGACGTCGTCTTAAAGGTCATCCAAAAACAAATTTCTCTAGCAGTTTATTCAAACGAAATAATAGAAAATTGCAAAAACTTTAATAAAAAAAGTATCAGTTCAGATACTTTAAAATCTGCTTTATCATTAAATGAAGAAAAATTAAAAGAAATTTCATTTTTCAAAAAATCCCTATATGAAGATTGGAAACATAGTTATATTTCAAGAGAAGACTATTTTGATATGAAAAATGAATACGATAAAGAGGAGAAAAAAATTAAAGATATAGTGTCAAACTTAAAATTTCAAATGGAAGAAGACGCAAGAGAAATAAATCCTCAAAATCCTTTTTTGATTAGTTTCATAAAATATAAAAATATCAATCATTTATCTAGAGAGTTGTTGATAGAGCTTGTTGACGAAATAATAATTCACAGCAAAAGTGAGATAGAAATAAAATTCAAATTCATCAACGAGTATAAGAAAATTTTAAAATTTATACATGAAACTAAAAAGGATGAAGAGATTCAAGAGTTAATGTTTGCATAATCATTAATTTTTTCCCTATTATATACGGAGCATATGGCCCAATGGGGACTGGAATGTTAATTACTAATGAAGCTGATAAACTAGATACTATAATTGAGGGTGGAACGGGAACAGATTCTATGAAGCTTTGCCAGCCGAAAGAAATGCCACAAAAACTCGAAAGTGGAACTCCGAATATGCCCGGAATTTGTGGGTTATGCGCCGGAATGGAGTTTGTAATGGCAAAGGGTATCGAAAATATTTTTAAACATGAAAGTGCGCTTATTAATTATCTTTACGATAACCTAAAAAATATAAACGGAGTAAAGCTTTACATGCCGCGCCCGGACGGCGGTTTTTTTGTCCCGCTTCTGAGTTTTAATATAAATGGTTACACAAGTGACAATGTCAGAGAAATTTTAGATAAAAATGAAATTGAAGTAAGAGCAGGACTTCACTGTGCGCCTTCTGCGCATGAGTTTGGAGGAAGTATAGATACCGGTACTGTGCGAATAAGCCCCTCGGTTTTCAATACAAAAGCAGAAATTGACAGGCTAATTGAAGTAATCAAAACCATAAAACCAAAATATTAAAAAAATTCAAGTTAAGAGTATCTCTCTTATAATGATTTAGCTGTTTTTCTCTCGCTTCAGAAAGGGGAGAAAAAATTAAAATTATTGCTTAAAGGGTACTCCTAACTGAGTTAAATTTTGATTTTTTACTATAAATATGTTACAATTATAAAAATTTAAAAAATATATTTATAGAAGGGATAAGAAATGGTATTTAGCAATAAACTAAAAATAATATTACCGGCCGTAGCTGCTGCAGTAGCTGCGTGTGTTCTTGTCCCTACAATAATTTTAACTAACAAAAAAACCATTAATGCGCAGTATGTTGCACCTCCGGCAGCTGAATATGCCATTAATGACAATGACAAAGATAAAGATGTTGTTGCGATGACGCCTATTGTTAGAGAGAGTAGTCCGCAAATTGTTTTTGCGATTCCGCCGACCAATGATGTCTTTCAAGCTGCTGTGCGCGCTTTTGCTATGTGGGATAAGATCAATCCGCATGGTAAGAGAGATACGTTCCCTTTAGTTCCTATATATGCTAATGGAAAATTAGGTAATTTTGCTATAGAAGGGTTTCATAAGCAGCCTCATAGGCGGGGTAGTGTGTATTACGATTTTTGGTGGCGAAATGGAGCTCAAAGTACTAAAGCTTCGATTTATTTACAGAGGGTTAGTATTGCTGAAAATGCATTTATTAAATCATCAAATTTGCCGGATGAATTAAAATCAATACAGTTATACGATTTATTTGGTCCAGGGAAAGAAAATGTAAAAATTATTAATAATCATCCGATAACAAAGCCGTTTACGCTCAAAGAGGTATATGGCGATCGATTAAAAGCACCACATATGATTGATATGACCGGAGTAGATATGGATGCTTACACTCCTAATGTACCGTATGAGAATTGGAGCGGTAGACAAAAGTAAGCGGTTAGTTTTGCTAAAATTGAATTTTACTTATCTTGCAACTAAAATTAAATATGCTAAAATTAAAATGTAAGTTTTATATTACTTACTTAAAGTGTAGTGTTTTATAAAAGCTTATATTTTGTTTATTTTTTGGAAGTTTAAACCGGAAGAGGTAAAATAATGGACTACTTAACAGGCGTATTTCTGGCATTTAAAAGCCTTATGAAGACTTTTAATGTGTATGACGCTCTTGATATAATAATAGTAGCTTTTTTGATTTACGGCCTTATAAAATTAATAAGAGAGTCGCGTGCGGGGCAGTTTGTTAAAGGAATTGTAATAATCTTAATTGCGTATTTTCTTGCTTGTCAGCTTCATTTTAAAATGCTAAGTACTCTTCTTAGTAATTTCTTTCAATTTAGTATTTTAGGGCTTTTAATTGTTTTTCAGCCGGAACTCAGGCGCGCGCTCGAGCAAATTGGGCGAAGTAATCTCGGGAATTATTGGTCAGTCGGAAAAATCACGAAAAATAAAAATACATACAATAAAATTTATAAAAATATAATCAGCGTAACTTTTGATTCCGTTTTATCGCTGGGCAAAGAAAAAATGGGCGCTCTTATTGTTTTTGAAAGGAAAACAAAGCTTGGCGATATTGCTGAAACCGGTACTATAATCAAATCAAAGCCTTCCACTGCACTCATATGCAATATTTTTTATAATAAAGCTCCACTACATGATGGCGCTCTTATAGTAAAAGACGGTGTTTTATATGCCGGGGGATGCATTTTACCGCTTACTAAAAATCAAAACCTCAGCAAAGATTTAGGCACTCGCCACAGAGCGGCTATTGGTATCAGTGAAAATTCCGACGCCGTAGCGGTGGTTGTTTCAGAAGAAACAGGTAATGTCTCAATTGCCGTGAATGGAGTGCTCAAAACGTATAAAGACATGGAATTTTTCAAAAAAGACCTTGAAAAACTTTTGTTAAACCAAGGGAATAAGGAAGGCTACAGAAAAATAATGACTTCTTTCAGAAAAGTGGTAAAAAATGGTTAAATTTAACATGGAATCCTTGAAGAAAAAATTTAAAAAAATTAAACCCAGCAAGCTTTTTTATAATAATAAGTTTGTTGCGGTTTTTTCTGTTATTGCGTCTTTCGTAACTTGGATTGCCGTTTCTTCAAACGGGACAGAAAGTGTTCCGGTTACTGTTTCTGACATTCCTGTGGATATTCAGCTTTCTGAAAGTGCTGTTCAAGACGGGCTTCGGATTTTTAACGGGCAAGACATAACCGCCAGGGTTGAAATCACGGGGAACCGCTTAATTGTTGGACAAGTTACAAAAAACGATATTCAAGTTACCGCTCCTCAGGCAGCTAGTACGATAATATCTCCGGGTAACTACACCCTCGGTCTTTTTGCAAAAAAAGTGGGTGTGCTTCAAGATTATGAAATAGTCTCAGATGTTAAGCCATCTGTTGTTACTGTTATGGTGGATAGATATAGAGAAGCCGAATTTACAGTTGAACCTGAAATTAACTTCACCCCAAAGTCAGGCTATTTTGTGGGAAGTGTAATTCTATCGTCGCCGAAAGTTACCCTTTCTGGCCCTGAAACAGAGATTTCAAAAATTAAAAAAGTAAAAATAAAAAGCAGCGTGCCTGGTGTTGTCAGCAATACTTTAAAGCTTAAACTTCCAATAATAATGTACGATGCTTATGATCAGCCTATCACAAATGATAATATTTCAAGCAGTGTTTACGAAATTGAAACAAGCATACCAGTGCTTATGAAAAAAGAGATTGAAATCACACCTGATTTTTCAAATTTACCCGAAGAGATTAATCTTAAAAAAGAATATAAAAATATGGTTAAAGTAAATCCTTCTAAACTTGAAATAGCCGGACCGGAAGAAATTATACCAAATCTTAAAAATGTAAAGCTTGACCCAATAGATTTTAATAACGTAAATATTCAAAATAACAAATTCACTCTTCCGATAAATTTGCCGCAAGGATGCCGAAGCTTAAATAATATCTATTCTGCGGAAGTGGTTTTTAATATGGCGCAGTTTAGAGAAAAAGCTTTAACTGTGAATCAATTTTCGTTTAAAAACGTCCCTCAAGGCAAAACGGCAAATGTTTATAACGGTAGTATAAATGTTACTGTATTAGCTCTCGCGAATGTAATTAATTTCATAAAATCCACCGATATTTCAGCAGAAATTGATTTTGCAGGCAAAAGCGAATTTTCAAATTCAATGGAGATGCCGGTTAAATTGACTATTAAGAATCGTTCAGGCGCGTGGGTTTATGGAAAATATTTTGTCAATGTGAATCTTACATAGTCTAAGTTCCTGCTTATCCCTTGCCGATGGCGGAAAAAGCACAAGAAAAATTGTTTTGCAAATACTTTTTAAAAAATTAAAAATAAGAATGGGGAACTCTATTTTATGAATAGGCGCAAATCACGCGAACAAGCATTTGTTTTTTTGTTTGAAAGTACATTTGGATTTCAAAGTACTGAGGAGATAATAGAAAACGCAGGAATCGCAAGGGAGGACAAACTCAGCGATTTTGCGAAAGAGCTTTTCGACGGAACATTAAATTATCAAAATGAGATAGATGAGTGCATAGAAAGAAACTTAAATGGGTGGAATAAGGATAGGCTTTCGCGAACCACGCTTTCTATACTTAGGCTCGCAGGCTTTGAAATGATGTTTAGTGAAGAAAATCCGATAAGTGTTGCAATTAACGAAGCCGTTGAGCTTGCGAAGAAATACAGCACTAAAGAAGAAGCTTCTTACATTAACGGTGTTCTTGGCTCAATAAGTAAAAACATAAAAGATAAAAATTTAGATTCTAGTTTAGCAAAATGAAGTGGTGCTAAATTAATTTATTCATCGTCAGAGTTGTCATTGTTTTTTACATATGGTTCTAATTTTTTAATTATTGTCTTCAAAACTTTTAGTAAATTAATAGCACGTTCTTGAACGGTTTTTGCCGTCTTCGTCTTGGACAGATAACTATCAGGCATTAATAAAGGAGTAGGAGCTGCGTTTTTGTTAACGAATATATTATATGCCGTGCCGCCTTTACGCCAAGCATCGGCAAAACTTTTGCTATAGGCAAATTTTTCGGATTTTTCGGTTTTCAATTTCTTTACAATTTTCTCGGCAACTTCTTTCTCGGTAGCTTCCTTGCAGGATTTTTCAGCGTCTTTCATGAATTCCCTTTTGGCTTTCTTGGCTTTTTTCGTAGCTTTTTTAGCTATTTTTTTGGCTTCATGTTTAACTTCTTTAGCGCATTCATCGGCTTTGCCATAGGCATCTTCTCCTGCAGTTTTTCTGACAGCATCCTCTATTTGTGTTAAATCAACATTCTCGGCGGCGCCATCAGCGGTCCAGAATTTTTCAAATGCTATAGGTAGCAAATCTAGCGCTTGAGATTCAGACAAGTGTTCTATATCTTTTTCTGACATTTTCATTAAATCTTTTGGTTTAAGTGAATGGATTAAAGCTCCGATTATAATCGCCGCGCTTACCGCTACACTTGCTCCTGCGCCCACTGCTACTTTATTTTCGGTTTTCGAAAAAAATTTTTGAAGCTTTAGTTTGCCGGTGTAGAGTGTATCTTGAGTTTTTGAAATTATACCGGATCTAGCTGAATTTGTGAACTGACCCCAATTTTTTAGACGATTTTTATCAAGCAATATTAAAATATTGATTTCTGTATTCCACAGGGCTTAATCCCTTTAACTTTAATTTGATACGATGGTTGTTGTAATAGCAAATATAC
>JAEWWM010000005.1 GCA_023458915.1 Bacillota bacterium | reverse complement strand
TCGTTAGAATCTAATTCCATTTTCTTACTTTGATTTGCCGATTTTTCTTTTAACAAATCCGATGAAATTGGGTATTTTGGTAAAGCAGGCGTTTTTACGTCTTTCCCAGTATCCGTAGTAGTTGTTGCTGCAACAACCGTACTTGCTGCAACGGTTGTACTTTGTACAGTTTTAACAACAGGTATCAATGACTTAATCTCGGTTACAACTTTACTTACTCCAAAAGCAGTTACTACGGACGCTACCCCTTGGCACGTTCCGTTAAGTAAAGCGTTTTTGGCAGCTTCCCATGAGGGACCCTCGGTTACAGCAGTACATGCAAAATTTTCTGCTGCACCTTCGACTCCGACTCCTAAACCAACAACCACAATGCTAACGCCAACTCCAGGAAGGGCAAACGTTACTCCTTTTGCTGCACCTCCGGCAGCTTTTATAGCCACACGCTTCATATCCACTTCGTCACCGACTGCTTTCTGCTGAGCATACTCTGACACACCATTAGCCACCGAACCAATAATAGCGCCACCCACCAACATACCCGCAATTCCCACAGCAGTAACTGGTGCACAAAAAACACTAATTCCAACTACTACCGCTCCTATCCCGACGGTAACTAGCAAATCAACTAAATTTATACGTCCAAAAAAATCAGCAATACTTTTAAAAAAGCCACTATTTTCCTGGGCAACTCTAGATTGTGAACGCCTCAAAAATTTTTCTATATGTTCTGCCGTATCCAGTATCCGCCTACCTTCAAGGTGTTCCCTAAGAGCTTTTAAAGTATCCGCATCCGCAACACCTGTAACTTTTAGTCTTTTGGCTTTTTGGAATGTTATAACAAGCTTTTCAGCAACTGACCCAAAGTGCGTATTAAGCAGGTCTTTACGCACATCATGCATAGAAATGCCTGCTCCATACCCCGCCTCGAACAGCATGTTCTTTAGCACCGCTACATCCTCGCCGCTATCTCCTTTTCGCAACTCTGTTGCTGGAATAGTGCCGTACCTCGGATCAACTTCAACAGGGTATTTCCTTTGGTCATCTTGTAACCACGAAGAATCCGCCGTAAGCCTAGCTGACAAAATCCCCGCTTCTACGCTTTTAATCTTTAGAAAAACGGCACTGCTCTGCACCCCTGCCGCATCTGTCATATATGGCGCGGAAATAATTATCTTCGCACGGTTATCTTTGTCTAAAAGCAAAATATTTTGTGCATTTACTTGTTCCGCGCGCAAATCTCCTATGTTATATTGTAAATCAAAAGCATTTTGCGCCTTTTTACTATGTAAAATAAAATCTTCTTTTAACCCCTGTTCCTGCATTCTATATCTTATTGAAACGTTGGGTAATACGCTGTCAAGTTGCCTTGTTTGACCTATTTCTAATTTGGGAAAATCGTTATTTCCATTTAATTGACTTTCTGTTTTCGATTCCGGTAAGCTCAAGGAAATTTTTTGAGCGTTTAAATCAATTGTCATCAGTTTGTCGCCGGATTTTTCCTCAGGCACACACACCCGAAAAGTATCTTTCGAATGTGCAGATACGGTTTCTTTAAACTCGATGGACTCTGCTTGCAATTGGGCTTGCGCAAATGTCGGCACAACAGCGCTTGCTGAAATTGCCACGGAAACAATCACTTCGATAGCTTTTTTAATGCATCTTTTCATTAAACAACACAATCCTTATATATTCTAATCTAACCAAATTGTACCATTTTTACAAATTTTACATTTTTACCATCCTTTTTAACAAAAATATTAAATAATGTGATTAAAATTTACTTGGAATTTTATTATAATACTTTTAACCAAAATTTTCTATATTAAGAAATCACGAAATTATAGTTACATATTTGAAAATTTTTGTCTAAATTTATGGATTGATTTTCCAAAAAATTAAAAAGTTCGATAACTTTCGTTACCGGACATAATATTTGTGTCGCTTAGATATTTCTGAGCGATTAACTATATTACATATTTATTTTCAAATATCCTTTGAACCTGAAAATTTATCCAAAGTTTTTAAGTATGTGTATGCACTGTCAACATCTAAGGTTTTATCATATTCCAGAGGCAGACACTCAGTGTTAATAAAAATATTCATAGGTTGATGATTTGCCAATTTTTCTTTTTCTTCTTGCCTTTTTTCTGCGCTTGTATACGACGCTATCTCTATAATATTTGCCTTGTTGGTTATAATGTTTAAACTAACCACCCTGTGATAACTAACTGTTACTCCGCTATCTAAAATAATTAATTTTTGTAATGCCATAACTTCCCCTTCCATAAAATTATTTATATCCTATAACTTGAGTGATATAGTTGTAATTCGAATACCAGCCTTGAGTAGCCGCTGCATTTTTTACATATACCTGTGCGTATGCTGTCCCTGTAGTTATACTTGTGCCGCTAATGTTTTTATTTGAAGTTTTCAAATAGATTCCTAAATCCGAGCCACCGTATGCTGACCATAACCCACATCCACTTCCGTTGGGTTTATACATCTTTACAGAATAATTAATTCCACTATCACTATGAAAAAATATTTCTAAATAAGAATAGTTTGCTGCGCTATCCCATAAGGTTACTGTTCCGGTTGTCCCACTGGAATTATCATATAAAATAGTTGGGCCATATGTTTCCGCTACTGTTATTGTGCCAGTTGGAGCACTTACAGTGTCGTAATATGCTGGCGAATTAAACGTAAACATTGGTGTTTTTTGTGAAGTTGACAATGTTGATTCACTAACTACTTCAAAAAGATAAGCTTGGTAGTCAATCAAGGTCTGCGCATATAGGTAATAATGTGTGCCGTCAATTTTCAAAATAAAATTTTCTTTTGATAATCCAGTTCCGGAGCTTTTCGTCCCTGAGGTAAGAATTCTGAGGCCACTATTCCAATATGATGAGACTTCTCGACGAATATTTACGTATAGAAATCCATGTGCACCGTTATAAATTTCAGTGACACTTAGCACAAATGCGTGGTTGTCATAATCTGCCGTAAACTCGCCAGTCAATACTAGATACCATCCATGAGAAAGACCTATTGCACGTGGTATATACTGCATTCTTCTGCCGTTAAAATAATGATTTTGTTCAATATCCATTGCAACTTGAATTTTTGATTCTTGTTCACTTGCAGTTGATACTTTGCCAAATGCTATGCTGCGACCACTTGCATTAAAATCCACAAGTGTAAAAGCTGTACCTAAATTTGCTGATTTTTCCGTACTTCCGAAATAATCTATAATTTTAAATATAAAATCATATTCACTATTTACATCTGCGGGTAAAATATAAGAATTGTCGTAAGAATAATTTGTGTTATCTAAATTTATGGTTGTATAAGATGAATCATCGGCTTTCTTGTAAAGAAGCTGAAACTCTTTATCGTTTTTATCATCTACCGATGAAATATTTGCTGTCATGCTGCACTTTGCGTAAGCACCTTCGTCATTTTCAGTGCCGTCTGAGTTACAGCGAATGACCATAAAATTTGAAATTGACGGGTTTGAATAATTAGCTACAGAATAAGGTTGAGAACTGTTCGCTGTGCGGTTTCGTGTATCAGTTATTGTAACGCTGCAATTTCCGCTTCCCGTCAACGCATTTGTCGTAAAACTTGAGGAGCTGAAAGATTGCCCGTTTATTGAAATACTGTAGTTTTTAATTGTGCTTGAATACGTTCCGCTTGCTGAAATTATACCATTTATTTGACTTTTTCCTTGGACATAAGTGCCGAATTTTTCATAGATTCCGGAAACACTTTCCGAAAGTGAAATATCGTTGATTGTAGGCACCAAGCTGCTTGGCACATTCGCAGTTAAATTTACTGATTTTACACCTATGTATGTGCTGCCATTATATGTTTCACATATCACTGTAACACTCAAACTTGTGGCATTTGGAACGTTATTTGATAAACTTAGTGGGATCGTCCAATTGTAATTTGTGCCTACATTTGAAACTATCCAGTTCCAGTTTCCGCCACTTAATTGATGATATAAAACGTGAGTAAAACTTGAGGAAGCTCTGTTTGTATATACTGTAACGCTGTCTCCAATTGTTACTGAACTAGAGCTTAAACTTGGCTGACTTGCTCTCGGGATAGTTGGAAGCCATTCACCATACCACTGTTCATTTGAAGTTAGCGGTGTGTCTAAGCTTATCCATGCGGAAGTATCAAGATATTTTGAGCCATCATTGTTATGGTAAATTGTTATTGTTTTAGTAAACAAATCAATTCCGCTACTGGTTATTTTTTGGCTTGGTAAAACTGAAGCACTATAAGTTGTTCCATCAATTTTACAATAACAAACGCCTGTTCCGTAGGTCTGATACGACGAATTTGTTCTGTAAAAGTTTACTCTAACTGTTACATTCGTAGCGTTACTTGATACATCTTGCCAATTCTGAGTCATAGTTATTTTATATTTTACATACTGGTTACTGGTATCCATTGCACCAGAAGTTCCCATTAAATCACTCCTTTTCTTAAATTAGTTTCTATTTTTGTGAAATGATAAATTGCCGTTACTTCGCGGTTCAAAAACGAAATTACCAAGCTGAAGTGTATTTATAAATTCGCCGTCTGTGATATATAATTTTCTATTCCCCATATATGCAACTTCAAAATTGTTTTCTAAAAATGCAAGTTTGTCGTTTGCCAAATTTAAAATAAACGGGTTATCAATTTGCCCTAGTATAATGCCGCCGCCAACAAACCTTATGTATTTAACGATTTCATTGAAATTTTCCTGAGTTTTACCGTTAAAGTTATTAAACTGCTGAACAATATTTTGAAATTGAAATGTCCAATCATTGCTTGTTTGAGTAAGCTGAGTGCCTATTGTTTCTTTATACTGCTCAAATTCTGACGAGTTTGTATATGAGGTACTTATTTGGCTCAAAAGCTGACTGTCGGCAACTTGGAATGATTGTGTTACTTGTTCAGATGAAGTGTTTATTTCGCCTGTTACACTTTGTTTATATTCATCTGAGATATTTTCAGCTTTAATAGTTCCTGTGTTTATCCAGTCAGCATTAACGCCGATTGCAGTTAAAACTTTAGCTACAATATTTCCTTCTGCCGTCATCCCATGCCACGTCTGACCTCCATCATATGAAACAGCAAAAGTTTCTCTTGTTTTGCGCCAAATTATTTGGCTTTCCGCAAGAGTTGGTTTATCGTGCGCGTAACAAATGATTGAGCCGTCATCTTGCTTTTCGACAGTTTCGTAAATCCCCATTGCATTAGACATTAAATTACTAAGTTGCTGTACTGACAAATCATAAGCAGAAATTTGCCTCTCTGTTTCAATTTTCGCAGCCTGAACAGCTTTAGCCGATGCCGAATACCTTGTGCTTTCTTTTTTGTTCGGAGTTTCTGCATCCGCCGAGTATGTTTCAAAACTTCCGAAAGTATATGAAATGGAACTTATAAAACTTTGATAAATGTTGTTTTTCGTGTCTTTAATTATTGCCACGTCTCCGCTTTCTACCGCAGGATTCGAAAGAGATTCTGATTTAAAAGGTCTAAAAGTAAATCCATTTAGTTTTTTCCCTAATGAATAAGCAAGGCCTTCGATTCCACTTTGCGCTAATGGATTATCTTCGATCGTTATAACGTAGCCATTTTCTCCGCTTAAATATGGAGTTTCATCTTCATCTACAGGTATTATCTGGATCCCAGTAACTGTTATGTTATCCAGTGCTATTTCACAGGATTTTATTCTTTCAATTAGCGCATAACTTCCCGGAATATTAAATTTTGAGTAATCATACCAAAGTAAATCAAGAGTGCCGTTATAATTAATCCTTGCAAAATTTCCTGAGAGCTGTGCAATCCATGAAATAATCTCTCTAAAAGTTGTTTTTTCATCTGAGGGTCTAGCATCCACAACATAGCCGCTATTTAAAAATGTCTGTGTGTTAAGAATAACTCCACAGCAGTTACATGTATCTTGCAAGATATTAAAAAGTGTAGCAGGATATTGAAGTGTACTGGTTTTGTATGGCTTATCAAATTTACTCATATTATCAAGCGCAGTAATAGCGATAGTAGAACTTCCAAAAACCGCTTCATCAATCGTAAAATATCCTTTTGGTATCCATTCGGTTGTATTATCGGGAAGTTCTAAGCCTATTTGAAGATTAATCAGTGCTTTTTCAAAATTGTATTCATTAAATCTGCCGTCCAGATTATATAGAGTAATACTTAACTCATTTATTATCGCACTTCCAATTTCAAAAGAATTTGATGATGAAACACAGTCTTCAATTGTGATTCCGCTTTTTATAATATCTTCATCCGTGAGATTAAGAACCGTTTCATCAGCAAGCTCTATCCTTGCCTTTGCATGAAACTTTCTTCCTGATGTATAAATTAGTTCTCTGTACGCTTCCGAAGTATTTACCATAACCTCACCACCTAATTATCCATTGTCAATTTTCGATTGTTCATTGGTTAGATTTCTATAAAGTCACAAGATGCACTTTCTACAAGCTCTCTTGTCCAATCAAAGTATGGGACGGTCATATCACCTGTATAAAAATCTTTCGATATATAAGTTCCGGTCATAATATCCGGGTAAGTTAAAACTACTTTCACGCCTTTATTTTTCATAAAATCCGCAATTATGCTGCATTCTGCCCACGTCATTGCTGCCCACTTACACACAAGCTTTCTCTTTTGAGCAACAATATCCTTGTGCATTAATCCGTCAAGAGTTCTGCCGGAATCATCACTTGATAGATCCTGTAAGCTCCAAGTGCAACCTTGCGGCGTTTTTACAGTTATTCCGTTAATTTGAAAAAATGGCATCTCACACCTCCAGCAAAGCAAAAAGAGCCACACATTTCCGAAGAAATACATGGTTCCCAAAGAAACTCTTATTGCTTGTATTTTAACATATATTCAAATTTCAATCAATTTTATTTTTTTAAACTAATTAAATTTATGTACTCATCGACTTTGATTTTTTCATTATCATTTAACAAGGTAATTTTTGTAATAATGTCCTCATTTTTAACCTTATCTACAATATTTCCTATGGGAGATTCGTAATTAATTAATCCTAATAAATAATCTGCGCTTAGATTATAGTATTTGCAAAGCGTAATTATATGACGTGTAGGTATTTCATATTCTCCGGTTTCATATTTTGAATAATATTGTTGGTTAACTCCTAAAATTTTAGCAATTTCTTTTTGCTTTAAATCTCTGTCTTCACGAATATCTTTGATAATATCTTTTATTTGTTTCATTATTTTTACACCTCATTCATAGTAAATTCATGTTATCAAACTATGTATTATAGGTATTGATTTAACTCTGAAATTAGTTTAGAATTTGAATAATTTACTATTAAAACATAGTGAATCAATATGAATTAAGGACGATAAAATATATGAAAATATCTGGAATAACAAGAAAGCTTGATAAACTAGGACGAATTGTTTTGCCGAGCGAATATAGAAAAGAATTGGGGTTTGGGAAGCAAGAAAGTTTAGAAATATTCCTTGTGATTGAAGGCATTTTAATTAGAAAGCATCAGAGTGTTTGTAAATTATGCGGCCAGAGTGAGGATTTAATGATATTTAAAGGTAATTTACTGTGCTTGGATTGTATCAGTGAACTCAAAACAAAAACTCTTTAATATATATTTAGATAAAATTAAGCTCTTA
>JAEWWM010000004.1 GCA_023458915.1 Bacillota bacterium | reverse complement strand
GTTTTTATTCTGAATGGAACAGATACAGAGAAATTGCAGAAAACAAAATTTACCCCAAAATTATCAAAGAAGGTACATACAATATATTCAGTGCTCTTGCCGATAACAAGTCTGTGGACATAAACGGATGTAGCACGGAAAATAAAGTAAATGTTCAACTTTGGGAATCAAACTCCACAAATGCCCAAAAATTCAAACTTAATTATGTCGGAGAAGGATATTACGAAATAGAAGCAATATGCTCGGGTAAAGTGCTTGATGTTGAAGCTTCGGGTAAAAAAGCCGGTACACGCGTAATTCAGCACACAAGAAATAATGGCGATAACCAAAAATGGATGATTAAAGACGCAGGCGATGGATATTATTACCTTGTATCTAAATGCAATGGTTTGTACATGGATGTTGCCGCAAGTAAAACAGCAAACGGTACGAAAATTCACGTCTGGGATTTTAACGGCACCAATGCTCAAAAATTTAAGTTTCGTGAAGTTAATTAAGGAGATAAAACAATGAAAAACAAATTTACTGCATTTATTCTTATAATTTTATTTTTAACCTTTGCATGCCCTGCATTTGGCGCCGCTGATAAAAATTCACAAAATAAAGATGATGCCGGCCATGTGATGCCTATTGCGCTGGCAACTGACAACAATTATGTTTACCCCACACTGATTGCGATGGCTTCTATTATGGAAAAGAAGCATAGTGATACACATGTTAATTTTCACGTAATGATTTCTGGCTCACTTAGCAGCGAAAATAAAACCAGAATGGCAAATTTTCAGAATTTTTATAAAAACTGCTCCGTTGAGCTTATTGACATGAAAGATAAATTCAGCGATGCTTATCTTTGCGGTCACGATTACGTTACAACTCCGGCGTTTTACAGGCTTGCTTTGCCGAGCCTTTTGCCTCAATATGACAAAATTTTATATCTTGATGGCGATATATTGGTTCGCAAAGATTTATGGAATATGTTTTGCACTGATATTTCGGATTCTTATATCGGCGGAGTAAGAGATTATGGTTGGGAAGTTTGGACCCGCAGCGAAAATTATGCGCAGAAACTAGGCACTACCGATATGAATCAGTATATAAATTCCGGGATACTTTTGATAAATTCCAAAAAAATACGCGAAGATAATTTGGAAAAAGCTTTCAGTGAATATGCTTTAACTTTAAAAAATCGTAAGCTTAAGTTACCGGATCAAGATTTGCTCAATGCAGTATGCTATAACAAAATCAAGTTACTCAGCCCCGAATATAATGCTATGCAGCATTACGGATTCAGTTATGGTTCTATGGATATTTTAGTAAATTGTTATGATGCTTTTGAATTTAAAAAAGCATGCACAGATCCTACCATAGTTCATTTTGCAGGGTCTTCCAAACCATGGACCACGTATAGGTGGCGCTTTTATGAAGAATGGAACAATATAAGAAAAATTGCTGAAGAGAAGTTTTATAAAATTTTAAACGAAGGTGTTTATATTTTGAGTAGCGCTATTAACAATAATAAAGTATTGGATATACCAGGCGCCAAAAAAGAAAACGGACTAAACTTACAGCTTTGGGAATCAAACTCCACAAATGCCCAAAAATTTAAACTTAATTACGTTGGAGAAGGATATTACGAAATAGAAACAACATGCTCAGGCAAAGTGCTTGATGTTGAAGCTTTGGGTAAAAAAGCCGGTACACGCGTAATTCAATACACAAGAAATAACGGCAATAACCAAAAGTGGATGATTAAAGACGCAGGCGGTGGATATTATTACCTTGTATCTAAGTGTAATGGTTTGTGCCTGGATGTTGCCGCAAGTGAAACAGCAAACGGCACGAAAATTCAAGTCTGGGATCCTAATAACACTAATGCTCAAAAATTTAAATTTAAAAATTAAAAATAATTAACCTGGATTTATATAAAACTGTCCTAAGTATGTGAAAATATAAGTTTCAAAAAAACTGAAAAGGATGATTATTATGCAAAGAATATATAAAAAGCATTTTAAAAATTTTTTCTTAATAATTTTGATGTTATCAATTTTTTTAAACAATCACCAAATAATGTGCGCCGAAGAAGTTAAAAAGCCATGCTGCGCAGCAGCTGATAGTGAAATTTCCGTCAACTGTATATTTTCTGTAGGTCAAACCTGCAGATCAGCGTATCATATTCTAAAGCACGGCAAACGTTTTCAAGCATCTCCGCTAGACTGGATGCGAGATTATTCTTTAGACACCTGTTTGCATCTTTTTAAAACCAAATTTTCTGATTTTTTTGAAAAAATAGAAGAAAAACCGCCTTGGCCTGGGTCTCCCTGTAAAAGTGTAAATGATGCTAAAAACAATATTTTGAGCATACATCATTTTTCTAAAGAAAAAACTATTAAAGAAGATCAACCGCGTGTTAGCGAGCTTATGAAAAAAAGAGCGGATAAAGTTGATAAAATTTTAAAAAAGTCGGATGCCGTAGCTTTAGTATATCATCAAGATTCCATGCCTTCCGAGTCAGAAAATAAAAAAATGATAGAGTTTATAACCGGTTTTGGGGACATTTATCCTAACAAAAAAATTTATTTTATTAATATTGCGAGTAGTGATATTAAAGATTTTAAAAAAGAAGTTATTTTTGAAAAAGATAATTTAAAAATAATCAGATTTACATTTTGGGATGCAGGACCAGACTGGACGGGAAACCACGATGCTTGGGCAAAAGTAATAAACTATATAAAGCTAGTGAAAAATTCTGATAAAACTAAAAATTAATATAATAAAACCAAACCAAACCAAACAGACATCTTTCATTCTCTGCGTGAAAATGTCTGTTTTATCATGCGTTTATTGTTCCGGATCTACTGTAGGCATATCACCCCAGATAAGCATTATGGCGGAATAATATGGGTCTGGAACGTTTTCAATAAGCAAACTTCTACCTACTGTACTGTTTTCATATGAACACCTGAATGGTTCACCCACACTGTATTCTGCGCCATCAATTGTAATGTATTTGCGTTTTGCGATATTTACTTTATATTGTGTAAGCTCTTCTAAAAAAATTTTTTCTGTCATTTTAAGACTTCCCTTCTAAATTTATGTGTATTAGGTCTCTTTTTAAACTGTCTTCTTTGTTATGATCCCCAACGGAGCTGTAATATTTAAAAAAAGATTTTTCACGCTTTTATATAGCATCCGCTGCCACCAATCCATAAATTGGAGGTTGTACTCCATAATTGGTTTCCTCCTCCAATAGTTCCGACCTTTATGTAAGAACTTTCATTTACAACAGATAAAACTGTCTGAGGAGATAAATTTCCACCGTTAGCTTCGGTAACGCTTATCGTTTGCCGAATTGTATTTGCCAAAACCGTAAACGGTAAACCACTTATATAAGAATTTAAGGTTCCGCTCACCGAGATACTTGCATGCATATAAAACGTTATGTAAACAAGATTGCCAATTTTAAAATATTTTCCGAATGTGGCCTCAGAGGTATAGATAGGAGAGGTACCCCCCAGCTTATTAGCGCTGGAGTCCATGTCCCTTGTTCAAATGTAGGTATATTATGATCTGAAGTTATGATATTTACTGAATTATTTGCATCTTTTTGTATTTCAGTATTGTTTACTTTTATACTTTTAAGGGCAGTATTTGAAAAATTTTTTGCTTCATTTATGGATTCTGTCAAAGCACTAAATTCAGATGTACTCTCTACAGCTTCCGTGAAATCTCCCTTAGATATAACAACTATCGTGAATCCGTTTACTTTTAAAAGATTATTATCAGAATTAAAAATCTGAAACTCACATTCCAAAATTCCCGGTGCGCTCACCATTTGAGATGTCACCTTAACAGTTGCGATGTTATTTACTTCGTCAATGGTGCAGCTATTGAAAATTTGTGTTCCATCCGGTTTTGCGGCGTAAAAAATAACACTTTTGTCGGTTAAATTAATGTTGTTCCCATCTTGATTTTTAAAAGATACCTTAATATATCGTGAATCCACCTCGCCTTGATTTGCCAAAATAGTTACATGATTGCCTTCCCATATTTTTAAGTTTATTTCTTTTGTAGTCATTAGTTTTACTTTCTCCTTAAAAATTTTTTGATATAAATTTATTTTGCAAGAAGCTTGATAAAATAGCGGTTCATTTATCCCAATAAACAAAAAAAATTTGCCGTCATCGGGGCAACTTTTTAGAAAAATTTAATTTTTTTGTAATTGAAAATTGCATTTTAATAATTTATTATATTAAAAGTTATTTTTTATTAATATACTATAATTTATTTTGTTTGGAGTTGAAAATTATGTGCAAAAAGTTTAAAAAATCTTCAGTAGTTTTATTAACATTGGGAATGATGTTTTCTCAACCAAATTGTTTCGCGGTATTACCAAGCGAAGGAAAATTTAAAAGCAGTTCCGAGGAATTACATATAACTCAGAATATTATTGAAAAAACAGACACCGAAATTATGGAAAAAATCAGGAGCAAATTAGGCGGTTTGTCAGAAATGCATCCGGTTGAGCAAGATTTTTTAAATGGCATTATAAGAAAATATAAACCCAAAAAAATTCTTGAACTGGGTGTATCCGCGGGTGGCTCTTCCGCTATCTTACTAAATGCTTCTAAAGATATTGAAGGAAGCAAGGTTTTTTCTATTGATAAATTATCATATTACTATAGAGATCCTAAAAAACCTGTAGGATATGTTGTAAACGAAATATTCCCCGAACTTATGGATAGATGGAAATTATACAAAGACGGTATAGCATGCGATTTTATTGACGAAATTGGTGGTGATATTGATTTTTGCCTTATAGATACCGTTCACGCTCGCCCGGGTGAAATAGCGGATTTTTTAAGCATTTTACCATATCTTAAAAAAGATGCAGTGGTATGTTTTCATGATATAGGTGCATCATTTAGCTGGGGATTGGAACAAAGACCCGCTTATTATTCTAACGATATACTTTTCAGCAGCATAAAAGGCGAGAAAATGCTTCCTAAAACTGAGTATCTCGAATTTTTTTCGAATATTGGAGCAATTAAACTCAACTCCGAACAAAAAAAGAGTTTGATTGATTATTTCTTTTTATTTACTACTCCATGGCAGTATATACCCGAAAATTCAGATAATGAAAAACTTATAAAACATTTTGAAAGGCATTACGATAAAGAAGTTAGCGATATGTACAAAAAAGGCCTCGCAGCAAATATTAAATATCACGACAAAATTAGAATATAACTTGTAAATCCCCACATTAATGTGGGGATTTACAACTAGAGGGCTAAATAGACAGTATACTTAAAAGAGAATTTTTAATATCCAAAATGAGTTTGACAAGGGCTTTACTATAAGCTTATACTTTGCACGTATAGTGAAGATTATTTTATCAATTTTCGTAGTGCTCTGTGGACACTGAATTCATACCCTTAAAAATACCTCTTATACAATTTTGTTTTGAATTTTCTAAATTAATTTAAAATTACTTTTAAATCTTTAAAGTAAGCCGTTTTAAATAATAAAATTTATTTAAATTACATCAGGTTTATTATACATTTTATAATTCGAATCCCACATTCTCTGTCAATTAGTCTTAAATCTATAGTCATACTTTTGGAGGAATATAGTGTCATCAACAGTAGATTTTATAGAATTTGTTTGCGAACAAGTTAGAAACACAGGAATAGTTCGTTATAAAAAGATGTTTGGTGACTATATGGTCTACATTAATGATAAGCCTATGCTTCTCGTCTGCGATAATATTGTGTTCATAAAAATTCTGCCTTGTTTAGATAAGCTGATGATAGAGGCAGAAAAAGGATATCCGTATAACAGAGCGAAAGAGCATTATATTTTAGATATTGAAAATAGTGAACTGACTGAAAAAATTATTGCAGAACTTTTGCCTATGGCTTCAGTACCGAAACCGAAAAAGAAAAAGCTAATATAAAAAATGCACACCCCGAAAAGTGTGCAAAGATGTAAAAATTTATTAATTTTTATTTATTATAAAACTAAACGTTGTTTCAATCTAAATTGGAGATTTTTTTTATACAATCTTCACAAACATTTTTTGTTCTAAAGATTTTAGTATTGCCAGCTTGGCCGCAAAACACACACTGAGGTTCATATTTCTTAAGAACTATTGTATCGCCTTCCATATAGATTTCGAGTGGATCCCTTGGTTCAATATCTAATGTTTTGCGAAGCTCCATTGGAAGAACTATTCTTCCGAGCTCATCGACTCTTCTTACAATTCCTGTAGATTTCAAAATTTATACCACCTTTAGATGTTTTTACTACAATAAGCTCGCGTTTTTGCTTTTATCTACTATAATTTTTAAAAAAATTATTAATTTAAGCAAATAATCCTAACATTTGTTATATAAATATAATTACGCGGCTAATAATCAGTACCGTATAATTCTACTGTTTTTAATTTTTTTGTCAATATATGTATTTTTTTGGGATTGAAAAATTTGTATAGATAAGTTTTGTTTTACCTTTTATTAGTAACAAAGATGAAAATATATAAAACCTTAATTTAAGTAATTTTGTTTATAATTGCTAATTAAGATATTGACAATTAAGCAAATTGAGTATAATATATACAAATATTTATTATAATAAAATAATTAAAATCAAATAAAGGGAGTGATAATTATGGCAGATTCAATTACGAAAAAAAGAGAAAATTTTTATAAATCACTTGAACATATTGACTTTGGTCATGTGTACATGAGCGATGATTATTTAGAACGTGTAGGTGGCATAAAACCTGTTAATCCGATTATTTTTAAAGCAAATTTAGATATTTTAAATAGTGCAATTGAAATGTGGATACGCCAAGGTAAAAATTACGAAATTAAAGGTAACGGAGAAGTTGAGATTAAAGATAAAGGTGAAAGTATTGCATATTTAAAAGAAATATTAAAATATACCAAACTGATTTTGAAAGAATATCACGAAAAAAGCAAATGGGAAAACGGCATTATTTCGAAATCCGTAGAAGAAAACATAAGGAGTTTGGCAAAATCTTGTGAACATGCCGGTAACTCCAAGTTTGATTTGTTAACATTTGGGGCTGTACTTGATTATGCAAAAACCAAAAAAAAATTTAGGGAATTTAGCGATGATCTTAACAAAGTAGCAGATAAAGTGGTGATAGCAGGTAGAATAGCAGGCGCAAAAATAAGAAATGGTAGTTTTAAAAAAAATTATACTTACTAGTGTTGCACAGCTAGGCTACTAGATGACACTTACGCATAAATTCAAACAAATAAAAAACCATTATCATTTTCAGAAGATAATGGTTTTTTTATAAATAAGGTTTTTAACTCTTAAAAAACGCTAAAAAAGCTTTATATGCCATGTAGAGATCAAATTTTGAAATAATTTCAAATGGTGCATGCATTGAAAGCACCGGAACGCCGATGTCAATTACGTCTATATTCATATTCGCAACGTATTTTGCTATTGTTCCGCCACCGCCGTTGTCAACTTTACCGAGCTCACTGCTCTGCCAAATAACGTTATTATCGTTAAAAATTTTGCAAACTTCGCCTGTAAATTCTGCTGAAGCATCCGAAGTACCGTATTTTCCGCCACTTCCGGTATATTTTGTAAGTACTACGCCTTTATTAATAAAAGAGCTATTTACGGCATCATAACTGCCATGGAATGTTGGGTCGTATGCCGCATTAACGTCAGCTGATAGGCATTTTGACTTAGTTAAAACATCACGTCCTTTCACGCCTTCCATATCAGCAAGGTCACAAATAAAATATCTGGCGTAGCTCGACTGCATTCCCGTGTTACCATCGCTTCCGGTTTCTTCTTTATCAGTTAAAACGACTATGGATGTTTTATCAGGTATACCACAATTAAATATTGCCTGAAAGCTCGAATATGCACAGGAACGGTCATCATGGCCGTATCCGCCTACCATGCTCTTATCAAATCCAACATCCTGCGCTTTCATAGCGGGGACTAATGTTAAATCTGAAGAAATAAAATCCTCTTCGACTATGCCGTATTTTTCGTTTAGCAATTTCAGGATATTAAGTTTAACGAGCTCCGAACTATTATCACTGTCATCACTTTTAAAGGGTAAACTTCCTACTATTACATTGAGGTCTTCACCAGTGATAGCTTCGGACATTTTTTTGCTCATCTGTTCTTTTGCAAGATGCGGGAGCAAATCCGTTATACAAAAACATGGTTCGCCTTCATTTTCGCCTAAAGTTACGTCAATGTAAGTTCCGTCTTTTTTGACTATCCTTCCGTGAAGCGAAAGCGGCATAGCCGTCCATTGATATTTTTTCATGCCGCCATAATAATGAGTTTTGAAAATTGCAAGCTCATCTGATTCTATAAGCGGATTAGGTTTTAGGTCAAGGCGCGTGGAATCTATATGAGCAACTGCTATTTTAGCTCCGTTTTTAATTCCATTTTCCCCGATAACAGCAAGTATCATACTTTGGTTTCTATTAATGAAATATATTTTATCGCCAGGATTATATTTGCAAGTTTTGTCTAATTCTTTGAACCCTAAATCGATTGCTTTTTTAAGAACATAGTTTACGGTTTCGCGCTCAGTTTTTGATTTATTCAAAAATTCTTTGTACCCTGTACTGAAATTTTCGCATTCACCAAATTCATTATCAGATAAAATTTTTCTGATATTTTCTCTTTTTGTAAATAATTTTTCTTTAAGAAATTTTACTTTTTTATTCCCTGTGTCCATAAACAGTCCTCTCCTTAACCTTCAAAATGTAGTTTTTTGTAAATTTTTTTCGCAGTTTTAACTCTGTTTACATAATCTCTTGTTTCTTTATAGGGTATAGTATTAAAATTTACGCCGTCCTTTGATACATTTTTGTCGCTAAGCCAGCGTTTCACAACAGTTTCGCCGGCATTATACGCACTAAGAACGGTTTCATCGGTACTGTATTTTTTTCGAAGAATAGAAATTAAAAGCGTGCCATAAGCAATGTTAACTTCCGGGTTTTTAAGTTCATCTTCACCGAAGTGGCTTTCTGGAATATATTTTTGAAGCCATTTAAATGTATCAGGTGTTATTTGCATAAGTCCCACAGCATCCGCGGGTGAACGAGCGTTTTCATCAAAGCCGCTTTCGCATTTTATTATAGCATAAATAAGTTCTTTCTCAACGCCGTAAGTTTCTGAGTCTTTTGAAACGATATCTTCGTATTTGATCGGATAAAAAGCCTTTAACAAAAATTTATAGCCAAAAATTATCAAAAAAAGCGAAACGCACGCAACAAGAGAGCATATTATCGGTACGGCAACTGACCTTTTTATTTTAATTAATATATTGAAGTCCTCCTATCCTGATTTTTTATTTAAAGCTCTATAATTTCAAATCCCGCAGCTCTTATAAGACGATTATAAACAGCTAAGCTGCTGCTTTCGCTTAAATGGGCATAAATAGTTTTTGCGCCAATTTCGTCAGCTTTTCTAAGTGTGCTGAATAAATTATGCGCCTGTTCGCTTGAATCATATTCACTGCCGTAAGATATATATGAAATTTTTACAAAAGGTATATCTTCATCAAAGCAAAGTGCGGCAGCGTCTTTAACACTTTTAGAATTCACAAAATTTGAATATTTCTCCCGCGTACCTTTTACTATAATCACCTTTGCATTGGGAGCATAGTGCTTGTATTTTGTTCCTGGTGACAAAACTTTTTGACCAGATTCTAATTTTTCAAAAACGGCGATATCAACTTTGACTTCACCAATTATTTTCTGCAAATCTTCTTCAGTTATAGCGCCGGGTCTTAAAATCCGAGGAATATCTTCAAGAAGAGAAATAACCGTAGATTCTACTCCTAAAGAGCAGTCTCTGCCATCGATTATAGCATCAATTTTTCCGTCAAGGTCCTCACAAACGTGATCAAATTTTGTGGCACTTGGTTTGCCTGATAAATTCGCCGATGGCATTGCAAGTGGTACACCGGCTTTTTTTATTATTTCTTGTGCGATTTTATTCGATGGAAATCTCACGGCAACAGAATCCATTCCAGCGCTTACAATAGAAGGTATTTTCGGATTTTTGGGCAAAATTATTGTAAGTGGTCCTGGCCAAAATTTTTCTGCAAGTTTTATTGCTTTTAATGAGAAATTGGATACAACTTCGTAAATATCTTTTAGATCAGCGATATGAACTATTAATGGGTTGTCACAAGGCCTGCCTTTTGCGGCAAAAATTTTTAAAACGGCTTTTTCATCAAAAGCATTTGCCGCTAAACCGTACACAGTTTCAGTAGGAACAGCAATTACCCCGCCATTTTTTAATATTTCCGCTGCTTCATCAGTTTGACTAGCATTTAAAAGTAGTGTGCGCAAAAATATAGCTTCCTTTCTTTGACTTTAATCGCTTTTTAAATTATAATTAATAATATAAAGATTTCAAGCTATAACAAAGAAAGGTACAGAAATTATTTTATGACAGTTAAAAATAAAGTTGTAACTGCACTGTTGGTTACGATAATACCTATATCAGTTGCGGCGATAGCATTGACAGCATGGGCAGTACTGAATAAGGGTACATATGAAAAGGGCAAATGTCCTGTTTGCTTCGATGAAAAAGATTTAATAAAGCCCTTCAACTGTACTCACGGAGTTTGCAAAAAATGTTTTAAACTTATTTATGATACGCATCTTAACCCTACTGTAGTTAAATATGAAACAGTTGTAGACGGGGTCAATGTAGTAACAGAATATGAGACTAGGACTGCTTTGGCGTGCCCTGTTTGTCGAAACTCGGTTTTAAAATAATAATTATAAACAAAACTCAAGCTGCAATAAACAACTTGAGTTTTTATGACGGATTAAAAAATTTTATTTAAATTTTTATTTTGCTTCAATTATTTTAATTTTATCATAGGGAATACCAGTTTGGCCTGCGACGATATCGCGAATAATCACTGCTGTGTTTTCATTCAAAGTTCCGGGGTTTACGACTACGCTGGATTCACCGTTTTGAATAGAGACCAAACACTCCCCGAATCCTTTAGCCTTTATCAGATTTTCTATATTTGTTTCTTGCTGAGAGTTTTTTGTAAGGCTGTCGAGCTGTTTTGCGATTTCATTTTTTACTTCATCATTTATATTTTGTGTGGACGCGAGACCTTTTAATTTTTCTTCTGCTTCTTCGCGGTTTTTTTGGCGGCTGGCACCGGCTTCGGCAAAATATTTTTTTGTTATGTCCGAAACTTGTGCGGCAGTGAGGGAAAGGCCATCGGATTTTTCTTCAACATTTGAACTATTCACATATTTTGCTTCGCCGAGCTCTTTAGTAGAATCCAAAATTCCGGTGGCGCTAAGATTTTTATCCCCCGAGAACTGCCAATTTAAGTAAACTGCTGTTACGAGCGCTAAGACAAGGGATGCTAAAATTAATTGACGTTTGCGAAATTTCATTTTTATTCCTCCAAAATTTTAATTTTTAGTTTTATTAAAAATATTTGAATTTTAAGTTTATAAAATTACCCTGATTTTGTTACACAAACCCGCTTAGAAGGTATATTTAGTGCCGTAGTCACCGCGTCTGTGATTCTTTTTTTGACGATTGGATTATCTCCCCCGGGGCAAATTACTATAACGCCTTTGACCTTTGGTTCAATTTCGGTAACGGCAAGAGCATGTTCTGTGCCTTCGCTGTCTTTTATGGTTATGTATTTTTTCTCACAGTCATCACTTTCCTTTTTTCTTGTAATTTCTCCGCCGGATTTATCTTCTGAAGCTTCTTTATTTTTTCGCTCTTCTGTTGCATAAACTGTTTCGGCTGCGCTTTCAAAAGTGAGTAGTACTTTGGATTTCCCCGCGCCTTCTACTGTGGAAATTATGCTTTCTAAGTTTTGCTGCAGTTTTTCTTGGCGGTTTTCAGAAGTGGCGGCTTGGACCATAGATTTAGCGGATGATTTTTTGTTATCACTTTTAAAAAATCCTGATATTAATATCAAAAAAAGGCCCGCTATACCGAGAATAACTACTATCTGGCCGTAATTTTTACCTGATAATAATTTATGGATTAATTCTTTAAATTTAAAAAAATCTAAATTTTTTGACGGCATTTGTTGTGCACCTCCTGGATTGTTAAATGTTCTTTACTTTAAACATCGAAAATAATTTCCGTTTTGATTTTCAGTTTGTTTTCAACCTCACTTTTTGCTTTTTCATTCAGGTCTTTCTGATTTTTATCTAAATATATTTTGCAACTAATCATTACTATGCAGCCCGTCTCATTTGTATCCATAAATATTTGAATTTTTTTTGGATGGATATTAATATCTCGCAAAGTTCTGAGTATTATTGCCTCTATGTTTTGCTTAGCAGCATCAGTAATTTGTGAATTTAAGTTCTCAACAACATTTTTTTGCTCAGCTGGCTTCTCGCTCTGGCTTATTTTTTTAAAATCAAGGTCAAAAGGTCTGCCTTTGCCGGTAAATGGCATTATAAACGCTAGGAGCATAAAAGCGCCGAGCACCATATTCATTGATTTCCCGATTTTGCCGGGAGGTATTAAAAATTCAGCTAAAATACATACTATTGATGCCATGCATATCAGTGATGACCACTTTGTTACAATGTCCATTCTCTTTTTACCTCCCAATTATGAGTATAAGTACGGTCGAGACTATAAGTACCATAATCACGCACAAAAGAGCCGCAAGAACAACTGACATTACATTGCTGACGGATTTAACAAAAGATGAAATTTTTTTTAGCTCAAAGATGTCTCCCATGCAGCTCGCTAAATTCAAAAATATAATCCAAATTGAACACTCAATAACAATAGGAAGGAATATTACTCCGCCGGCTATAATGCCAAATGCACCAACACCTGATTTTAAAAGCTTTACGCATCCCTGAACAGTTGAAAAGGCATCACTAAGCGCACTGCCTACAATCGGCACGCAACTGTC
>JAEWWM010000003.1 GCA_023458915.1 Bacillota bacterium | reverse complement strand
CGATAATTCCAAAATATGCAAATTTTTAAATTGACATATTTTGGATTTTATGTTATCAATAAAGCTCAAAAATATTTATTTAGGGGGAACATATAATGAAGTTAAAAAATTTCGTAAAATTGTTTTCATTCGTAAGCTTTTTAATGTTAAGTTGTTGCTTCGTTCCTAAAATTTTTGCTGCAGATTATAAAGGAATAGATTACACACTCGAAGGATCCACTCTTACAATAAATAAAGATATTGAAGATGAAAAAATCAGAATTGAATTTGCGAAAACTTTAAGGGAAAAATGCCCTGAGATACGTGTGGTACAAACTCCTTTATTCAGATATACGCTTAAAATACTAGAAGCCAAGGGAACCAAAACATGTAAGGATGTGTATTCACGTGTTGCGGAAATTGATTCCGTCTCAGTTACATGGGAATTTATTAAACCTGTCACACCACCAGAAAAACCAAATGATGAGATAACAAAGGCCTTAAAAATAGAAAGTTTTGTCCCTTTTATTATATTTGATACAGTAAATGATAATGTTGGATGCGCAAAATCATATCGCCGTGATGGTGATCCTGAATTGTACCTCACAAAATCCGGCGGATTCGGAATCAGAAAACAAGAAACCGTTCATTACGGTACTTCAACTACAAGAGACAACAAACGACTTATATGTGAATTCTATGTAGATCCTAAAATTCGTCCGTTTTTTAAGAGGGTTACGCAAATAGTTGCAAATAAAGATCTTTTTGCGAAAGGTAGTGGCAAATTTGAGTGCCGCACCTTAAAATGGGCTTTTTTATCGGCTTCTAGCAGTTCTAGTTCTAGTTCTACCGATTAAATTAAATAAGTATAAAAAGCTCAATCCCTTTCAAAATATATTGAAAGGGATACTTTTTTGCTTAGGAATTTACTTTTTTCTTTTTTCCGTCAAAATCATATATTCCTTGATTCTGGTACTTTTGCCATTGTTTATTCTTGGCGTTCTTATCGTATCGTTTTACTTTTTCTAACTCTTCTTTAATTGTTGAATCGTTAATTTTCAGCCTGCTTTTCATTTTTGATCTGGTTGTTTCTAAAAGATTTTTGAGTCTTTTTAAATTGCTATTGTATTCTTCTACTTTTGACTTTGGAACTGTTCCTAGTTTTTTTGAAAATTTGTCTTCGCCGACTTTAATAAATTTGTCTATCAATTCTTGGCGTATTTTCTTAAATTCAGCAAGATTGGGTTTTTCTTTTGAAGTAAGTTTATACTTATTTTTAGCTTTAGAATCATTAGGATCGTAACAATAAGATTTAACCAATATTTTTATTAATGTACACCCTTCACTTCTCAAATCCAGCCATTCTTTGTTATAGGACGTGGCAGTTTTAACTTTTTTCTTATCCTTATTGGACTTAGAACTATGTTCTTTGTCTTCGGATTCTTTTTTACGAGACATTTTGTCAAATCTATAAGTTTCTTCCTCGTCAATCCTATGTTCTATAAACGGCTTTATTTCTTTATTGGACTCTACAAGAAAATCTGAAAAATACTTAATTATAGCTCTGTCTTTAGAATCTAATTTATCTTTGTCTTCTACTACTTCCTGTGTTTTTTTGCCGCCGACGCCTTTCAACGTTTTCATGGAGTATATTTTGGACCAAATATTATTCAGCAGCTTTTCTACTATGCTTTCAACCGCAGCTAAATAGTTATACTTGGGATTAATGAGTAATTTATCTATATCCCCTTCTTCTATTTCATCCCCTTCATTTTTCCCAACAGCCTTAATCCATGCGTCGTGAGACTTTTTGTTTTCATAACTTTCAGGATTATCATTTATTTCTTTTAGCCGTTTTATATATGTTTCGCGCAAACTTTTTATAGAATTGCCATGTCTTCCGACAGCATCTTTAATCGCATTTTCAAAATCCGAAAGAGGATTTCCGCTCATTTTAAATGGATTCAGGTCTTTTGCTTTAAATGTGTTTATGGCTTTTGCGACTTTCAGTATGTTGTTGATTGGGTCTTCTGTATCTGTAGCTTTACCGAAAAATTCCGTTGCTTCTCCCTCTTTAACACTTAAATTTTCGTTTAGCTTATTATAAAGTTCCTCATTCATTTCTGATTCCAGTGAATCCCCTCGGTCTTTCCATTTATTTACTGTGTCTTCACGGCTGCTCATCTTATACGCAATGCGTTCTTGACGCATTAAACCGTCGCCTTCATCACTGCTTTTATCTTTTGTAGCAGAGTGCATCAGCAATTTTATTTTTTTTACAGTCAAGTTTCCCCAATAACTATCTTGTTTTAATAAAACCGAATTTTCTTTTTGAAGTTTTCTAATTGTTTTTATAAAATCTTCAAATTTAAACGGTCCCCATTCTTCTGGTTTCCACAACGCTATAGCATCATGAGTACCATCGTAATTTATTCTCTCGTATATTCCTTTTATGTCTGTATCCTCTAACTTTACTTTCCTCCAAATTTTTTCAACTTCACATTCAAGGGAACCTTCCCCTTCTTCTTCATCTTTATCAAAATCAATTCTAAGAAGTGCCTCAAAATCTTCTGCAGTTAACTTTTTAATTATTTTTGGCTCGAGGAATTTTTCATTCAATTCATCATTTTCTTCTTCCAAAGCATGAAAAACTTTTTTTAATTTTTTACATTCTGTTTCATCAAATCCTAACTCTTCAAGTTGGTCTTGAATTTCTGCCGGAATTTCATAATCGTCATTATCTTCATCGCTATCATACTGGTCATCGCCGTCATCGTCATCTTCATCGTGCGTTTCGTCTGAATCTAAATCCAGTTTCTCCTCGGCCTCTTCCTTAGCCTCTTCCAAATCATCTGCAAGATCTTCAAGTTCGTCTTCAGCCTCTTGGCTTTCTTCGTCTGATTGTTTCATTTTTGTCTTTGCCGTCATTAACGCTTTTATCATTTCTTTCATTTCTGCTAATTCTTCTTTTAATGACTTGTTTTCCCCTTGCACTTTAGATATGTCTTTTCTTAAATCTTCCAGTGCTGAAGCTGCTCTTTCGGATTGTCCGCTAGAGTTATCGTTCCCAGAACTATCGTTCTCGGAATTCGAAAGATTATTTATTCTAATTGGCTGAACCTGTTTATCTCCTGTCATTTCGTCTATAAAACTTTTGCCTCTAGCTAGTAATGCTTCCCGTAGTTTTTGTTCTCTTGCTGCCTGTTGTTCCGGAGTTTCAAAAAGAGGCGGCGACTGAGTAACCAACTCTAAACCATCCCGCTGACCTAAGTTTGGAGTTGGTACCTCCGGAGCTTCTTTTCCTGTTCTACCGAACATTTCTTGAACTCTTCCAATTGTAACAGTTTTCGCACGCCTGATTTCTTTTGTAGCATCAGCATATACCCAACCGCCTTCGCCTCCCACAAAGCATCCTTCTTTCTATGTAATTTTTTAATAATAACATTCCTCATCATACGATTCATAATTTGACTGTGTAGCATTCATTAATTTTTGAATTCTTTTCTGTTCATGTTGTGACAATACGACAGGATTATTAATTGCAAGTGGAACACCTGTTACCACATAAAACAAACTTGGCTTAAAGGATTCCCCGTACATCGCCCATACTTTAGCCTTATCTTCAAATTCTGTCTTTTTTTTCATGCCAATCGGTACATCCATACTTACTTCCAGATACCGCTGCGGTATTGTAGGTGAACTTTTTAAAACTTGTGCAATTTTACCGAGAATTCTGTTTTCGGCTTCAAATTTATTTTTAAGCTTGTCATCCGGGCAGACAGAAATCATGTAATGTAAATCAAGAAAAGACTGTTGGTATCCGCCTCCCTCAGCATAACCGATACCTCTACCTCCTTCTAATTCTGGTCCTCCCATCTCATCAATGTCATACAGGTGAACGCCTACAACGCACCCATTTCTTTCTTTTGGACTACAGCCTCCAATTGCCTCAGGGGTCGACACATAATTCGGGCAAAGATGTTCTTGCAAAAGTCGAACTAGGCCATTCCCCACGATTGCTACTGTATCGTCCGCGCTTATTTTTTGTTCATTTACTTTCATATTTTTACCCAGCTCCACTACGAACGCTGAACTTGGCCCATTATCCTTCAAGTTCTCTTTTGGAATCGCTACATTTGGGGGTTCAATCACCTTCGTATCTTCATCCGGCCTTACCGTAAATGGCCCAACTGCATAATTCGATATGTATGCCGGAAGAAACTCAGGGGATTTATCCGGAAACATCTCTTGTGTAATTTTTGACCGTACATCATCGAGAGTCATGTTGCCACTCTCGCTACCGGTAATCAGAAGCTCGACATCGCCAACTGTTATATCAGGATTTTGTTCTAAAATTTGATTTATTCTTTCATGTGTTTCCTTACAGTTTGTATAAATCCAATGATTTAAATAAATTTTATATGGTTGTACACCCAAATTATCTGGTTTTAATTCAGATCCGTCATCAGCCTTCCTTATAACGCCATCCATATCAAACCCTACTATATTAGAGTACTTCGGATCCGCTTCTGACAAACAATCTTTCAGAATATCTTTCATTTGAATATCGTTGCTACGAATTTGGCTGTTCCCCAAAACATAATTTGGTACTAGCGTTTCTCGCAACAGTTTTGCTAAACCTGTTTTTATATTTTCTTCGACACTTTCTATTAGCATTTTTTCACTTAACATCTATTCGTTTCGCTACTTTCTTAATTTAATTTTTTACAACTCTCAATTTGTAAAATAACAAACTAATGATACAACCTATTTCGACTAATTTCAACATAAAATTTATATCAATAAAATAAATATTTATCGTTATGTTTAATCTTTTATACATTTGTCACAAAGCAACTAGTGCACAGAAGTTGTTTAATATTGATCAATCATATGCAGAGAATAGTAACTTTTTCACGCTTTATTTATACGCCAGTGAGGATTTGTTTTTCTACAATTTATATTTTAAAAACCTTTGAAGCCTCCAAAAGGGGCTTTTTTCGTCTTTAACACCCAATAAATATCATTCACGAAGCAACAAATTAATCAAAAAAGTAATTGTAGCATTAGAGAGCAAAGGAAATAATCTCTCACAAAACCTCACAATTTAAATTTATTACTACATCTACAGATGTCTGAAAATAAATTTAAATAATCGAAAAGTGCAGTATTTAAAACTTTTTGTTTAGCCATAAGAAAGAAGGCACTTAAATGGACAATTAGAAATTATTTTCATATTTTTTAGATATAAAGTAATTACATATTTAAAACAGAGCATACACCCGTTGTTAGGTGTGCTGCTCTGCTTTTTTTGCGCCTTTATAGGACAAGCTGTTAAAAAGGCAAAATCATGGCTTTGGTATCGCATTAGATACCCTTAGCACTTCTGAACTTTTTGAAAGAAATCAAATAATTTGGAGGTGTGCGATTTATGAAGAATCGCCGTGATATTAAAAATGAACTTGCTTACTTTAGAAAAGTGGTCAGGAATATGGATTTAAAAGATTTTTCTAAAAAAACAAAAATAGATGATCATGAAATATTATTTTCAGAGCTAGATTTTTCTTCAGTAGTAAGCAGTGAAATTAATTTTTATCAAAGGGAAAATTTATGTGATTGGATTGATGACATTCAAAATGAAGCTTTACATAAAGCACTTCAAAATCTTTCAGAAGAGGAGAAAATATTACTCAGTTATATGTTTTATAAAGATAAAACTCAAACAGAAATTGCAAAAATTTATAATGTGTCTCAATCAAAAATAAGCAAAAAAATAAATAGGGTATTTAAAATTTTAAAAAATAATTTATTACAAAAGTAAAATTTACAAAAAATGGAATATTTTTTGCCCCCGAAAGGATCTTAAAAATTAGGGGGCTTTTTAGTTGTTTAAAAAATAACCCTCAAAATTTTTTAAAAATTTTGGCACCTTGAAAATCGAATATTTATTAACTTAGCTACTTTAGTTGTTATCCGAGCGTTATATTAAGTGCGCCATAACCTCAAATTTTGACTTTGGGTAAGCGATAAACACTTAGATATGAAATTAGTTGATAACTAATCCGCGATGACGATAACAGCCTACAATGATACTCCTGTCCAGCTACAGTCCGAGCGTGATAAAACCGTCGCAGGCAATAGGGACAGCCCCAATGTGGGGGACGTGAAATTCGTGTGATGTTATCTAACCAGCAACAGATTAAGTTAATCATTTTTATATTAAACACAAGAGTTAAGCAAGTTTTTAGCAATTACATTTACTTTATAAGAAAAAGGTGACTGATGAAATGCAAAACTTAAAAGATTGCCCAGACGTTTTAACTCCTGAAGAACTTAGAGAATTTTTAAACATTGGTAAAGATAAAACCTACAAATTACTCAAAAACAGGGGAATCAAGAGCATTAGGATCGGAAAAATTTATAGGATTCCGAAATTATTCTTAAAAGAATTTTTACTTATTAATATTTAAAAAGCATTTTATATTAAACTTGAATAAATAGCTTATGAACAGTATAATTAGAGCGTATTGGTAGGCTGTTGTCGAGTTTGGGAGGAAAAATGACAGGAAGTCTACGAGAAAAAAATAATAAATATTTTTTGAGAATTAGTTTTAAAAACGAAAGAGGTGAATGGAGGCAAAAGCAAGTTGCAACTGGGATTGAAGTTCGAGGAGGCAAAAAGAAAGCCCAACAATTTTTAGAAAACTATCTAGCAAAAAATTTCGATGAAGATTTGCAACAAGGTAACAAATTTTTATTTAAAGATTATTTAGGCAGTTGGCTCAACAGTAAGCGCGGTAATGTTGAAAACAATACGTTTTTAGAATACCAAGGATTACTTAATAATCATATTATACCTTATTTTTTGCCTATGAAGCTATCAATAAAAGATATTAAGCCAAAGCATATTGCAGATTTTTACGAATTTAAATCAAAAAACGGGCGAGCAGATGGCAAAACGGGCGGTGTTTCGTCAAAACTTTTAAAACATTTTAGGACTGTTTTTTGCCAAGTTTTCAAAAAAGCAATCATTGAAGAAATTATTGAAAATCATCCTTCAATGAATGTACCAATTCCAAAATTAATAAAAACTGAAAAAGTAAGTAAATTTTTAGAATCTACCGAAGTTCAGGATGTGATTAATGCTTTCGAGGGACATATTTTAAAACCAGTTGTAATCATTGCAATTTACTACGGTCTTCGTAGGAGCGAAATTTTAGGTTTAAAATGGAACGCAATTAATTTCGAAAAAAACACTCTTGAAATTAAGCACACAGTGTTATGCCATAGTGAAGGCATAGAAAAAAGAGACCGAACCAAAACATCTTCAAGTCGTCGGACGCTTGGTTTAATTTCTGAAATTAAAGATTTATTTATTAACTTAAAAAATCAACAAAATGAAAACGAAACACTTTTTGGCAAAAAATATGAAAAATCAGATTATGTCTTCACATGGCAAGATGGGAAACTTTTAAGGCCCGATTACATAACCAAAGTATTTCAAAAAATTTTAAAGAAACATGATTTAAAAAATATGCGTTTCCATGATTTAAGGCATTCATGCGCAAGTCTTTTATACGAAAAAGGTTTTGGGGTAAAAGATATACAAAAGTGGTTGGGGCACTCGGATATTAAAACAACAAGTGATATTTATACTCACATTAGTAATCTTCACATGGAGACTTTGGCAAAGAGTTTATCTGGTTGTTTTAAGTTATCAGCAAGTTAGTTTAGTGAAGTTTTTGGGACTATTTAATTCTAAATCACATTTTGGGACTTTTTTGGGACTTTTGATTAATTAAATGGAAACATTAAAAAAGCAAAAACCGCCAAAATGGCGATAAATCGAAATTTCAAATGGCCCGCCCGGAGGGATTCGAACCCCCGACCTTCAGAATCGGAATCTGCTGCGATATCCAGCTTCGCCACGGACGGTCACTATATCTATTTTATCAAACCCCCGTGATTGCGTCAATGTTTGTCTACAGGCAACAATGTGCTCAAAAACGCTTTTGCTAAACAGCAATAATTCTTATAAAAAAACAAAACCTTACCAAAAAGGTGAAACTATGAAATTTGTATTGGTAGAGGTAATTGGAATAAAAGCCATGAAAGAAAATGGAAAAGCACAACTCCACTATTTGAATTTATTTTTATTTAAACTCAGCCGTTATTTTCTTTGGACTTTATTTCGGCGAGCAATCCAATTTGATCTGAAAGAACCATAAGAAACGCAGAAAGTAAACTTAAATTATCAGCATCAAGAGTTTGGCCGAGCTGAAAAGAAATGGCACAGGCAAGTGCTATCATCTTTTCAGCCTCACATGTTCCCATCATTTTCACCTCTATAACATTTTATGAAAACAAAGCCACAAAAGTTATTTTGAAGGAGTTAGAATTACGGATGAATATAGATTTAGAAACCATAAAAGAAGCAGAAATGTCGCTGATTGGTGTGATTTTAATAGATAAAAAATCTTTAGCTAAAGTGATTGATAAAATTACTGCTAAAGATTTTTATTTTGATGAACTCAGGCTTGCTTGTTAAGCTATTTTGAAATTTTCAAACACCGGAAAATCAATTAATTACATAACGGTTTTACACCAGGTAAATGCTCATAATCCGAGCTATGAAGCGAAAATGAAAAAGCTTTTGTTTTATTGCGCAAATACCCTCCCATTTATCAGCCACATTCATCATTATAAAGATATTTAAAATGATATAGACATAAAAAGTTAAATCCAAAATGCACAATATTATTTTTTATAAGCTGAACGGCAAAATAATTGAGTATAAGCTAAACGCTTGCATCCTTAGAATAAACAAGTTATGAAAAAAATTCAGATTTATTGTAAAAATTTGATTGCACATGTATAATAAAATATTAGTTCATAGGTTATTTACTGTTATAAGATTTAATATAATGTTTATTTTAGATAAAGGTATATTTGTTGGCCAGATAATATATAAAAAGTTTTTAAAAAATATTTTTTATATTAAAATTTTTACACAGATGAAAAGAGGTAACTGTATGTTTTTTTGGAATAAAAATAGAACAAGCACTAGCAAAAAAGAACCTGAATTAGCACTTCTTAAAACAGTAAATAATGACTATGAGTTAGCGGCAATTAAAGGTATACTTGATAACAATAAAATAATGTATTTAATTAATGACACATCACTGAGCGGCTATCTGAGGATTACGACTGGCGCTATGTTCGGAAGCGCGAATATAGTGGTTAAAAAATCCGATTTAAACAAAGCAAAAGAATTAATCGAAGAAATTTTCGAAGTAGAAGAAGAACCGAGAAAAAATTAATAAATATATTATAAAAATATTAAAAGAGATAAGATTAATTTCTTATCTCTATTTGTTTAAAGGTGATGTAATTAAAATTAAAAGTTAATCACAGCGCGCAGAAGTGTGCACGGTGACAAAACGCCATTTTTAAAACCCCGTCTATCGGCAACACAATTTATAATTTTTCATATGATATAGGGGGGATTCTCCTCCCGAATATTAAAAGAAAGAAGTGATAATAATGTGTTGTTTAGGACTTTTATTGTTGTTTTGTTGTGGCCGTGGTGGTTGTTGTCATAGAAACAGATGTTGCCACAGAAGGCACGAATGTCATAGGTGCTGCTGTAGACATGAATGCCATGATCATTGTGAGCACCGCTGTGAACATGAACGCCATGATCATTGCCATAGACACGAATGTTGCTAAACGTAGATGAATTTTCGAATTTTGTAAAGAGCTTCTTAAATTCAAGAAGCTTCTTTCACATTTTACCACTACAAATAAAGCGATATTATATAAATTTGAAATCATCAAAAGCACCAGTAATTTTATAGTATTTCATACAGGCAGATTTACGATATAAATGAAATCGTAACACTAAGGAATCTTTTTCCCCATGTATGATTACGCAAAAAATTTTGTTAGGATACATTATTTTCAAACTAGACTTAAAATATTTTAAGGTATAAAATATTACATAAGGTATAAAATATTACATTTCCTATTGAATTTACATTTTTAGTATCGTTGATCTAGTCAATAAAAAACGGATTTGAAGTCTCATTAGGCTTAGATAAATAAATGAAAATTTCTAAAATTACCAGTCGATTTAAAAGTCGGCTGGCCTTTTTTATTTTTTAATTATTATAATAAGTCATTTTTGCAAATAATAATTATATAAAATATTATTTTGGAGTGATTTTTTTGATTAAGTTAAAATCTTTAATAATAAACTTAATAATTCCGCTTGCTGTAGGCGGCTTATCAGGTTTTTTAACCATGAATTCAATGGAAGTTTATAAAAATTTAAATCAACCAAATTTTGCTCCGCCGTCTATTGCTTTCCCAATTGTATGGGCAATTCTATACGTTTTAATGGGTATTTCAACGTACATGATCTATGAAAGTGGCTCTCCACTGAAAAATAGAGCACTTATAGTTTATGGAACGCAACTTGTTGTGAATTTTATTTGGCCGCTTATATTTTTTAACGCAGGGATGTATTTATTTGCATTTATCTGGTTGATTGCACTTTGGATTTTAGTTTTATGGATGACAATTTTATTTTATAAAATCAAGCATGCTGCAGCTTATTTTCAAATACCATATTTACTTTGGCTTACATTTGCAGCTTACCTTAATTTTGCGATCTATTTACTGAATTAAAAAATATATTCAATTTGTTATTAGGAAAACATTTATAAATCTCCTCTCTTAGAAAAATTTCACCTTCCTCACATAGATGGGATTTATAGTAACATTTCCCCATGCCTCTGCCCGTCATTAAAATCTTTGCTATAAAGTTCGATAGCTTTCGGAAAAGCCTCGTTTTTTATAGCTTTATTCACATAACTGTAGGTCATAAAAATAACTTCAATAAACATTTCTTTTTTACTTTTTCAGATAAATTTTCATAAAGAATTTGCATAAGTTCCTTGTAATGCTGTTGCCAATTCTCAATCATAACAACTGGAGCGATTAAAAGTCCAACTGGGTATTCCGCATCACAAAGTTTGTTAATTGCATCTATTCTTTTGAAAAGTGTAGAAGTCCCAAACTCAACTTTTTTAATAATTTCTTCGGGATTAACACTCATTCTTATAACAGTTTTAGATTTATGATTAATATCTAGAATTGAATTTATCATATCAAATTTAGTTGGTAGGGTTAATAAGCCTTTGCTTTTTTAGTAAAAGTTTCAATGGTCCAGGGCAGATTTTCTGTTATGGTGTTCTCGAATATTAAATCGCTGTTGCTTCCAATTTCAAATGTAAGCTCTTTTTCACTTTGCTGCGAGGTTTTTATAATTTTTTCTCGATGAAATTTCAGAATATTTTTTATATAAATATTTCCCTAAATCATATTTAAAAATATCCTTTTCATGGTAAATACTTTTAGGTTTAAAATTCATCATATAATACACCCCTGATTTTATTGTTAGCAAAATCAGAGAAATAAAACTTGAATTTTTACTTCAAAAAAAATTCTCCTAAAAAGCTACAAACACCGCCATGTTGCGATGTTTAGCATTGTATCATTTTTGTAGTTATTAGATGGTCGAGGTGACAGGACTCGTCAAACAAAACGCTTGGCTCGCTTATTAGGCTAATAACAACAATGCGAGACGAGAAGCAAAGAAAAGTTAAAGACCCGCTGCTTGAGATACTGAGCCGGAACAAAACATGAAAGCAAAAAAGTATGCAGCCTCCGTGGTTAACGGTAAAGTTCCGGCTCCCAAATATGTTAATCAAGCAGTGCAGAGAATTTTTAAAAATTGAGGGCGGCAAAGATAAAAATTATATGCTCGATAAAAACAAACTTGAACTAATAGAGGAAATTTTAAAACTTTTAATTATGCCAAGAGGCTTGAAAGCAGGTGAAAGTATATATGAATGCTCATGTGGATATCAATGGCTTTTCTATACATCGATTCTATGCATTGTACATAGGGACAACAAAAGTAAAAGAAAATATGAAACGGCGATTTTAGAAATCGGTAGAAAGAACTTTAAAACATTCACAATAGCAACGATTTTTATATTACTGTTTTTATTAGAACCTAGGTTTTCAAAATTTTATTCAGTTGCACCCGATGGCTCACTTTCAAGAGAAGTCAAAGCTGCCATTGAAGAAATTTTAAAATCAAGCCCATCGATTTACTTGCAAGATAATCGCCCAAGATTTAAAGTGCTTAGAGACTATATTCAGTTTGATATTAATGAAAATAAATATGTACCACTGAACTACAGTAACTCCAGAATGGATGGTAAACTACCAAATGTATTTCTAGCTGATGAGGTCGGAGCACTGCCAAACAGCTACGCAATTGAAGCTATGCGTTCAGGGCAATTAAATATTTTAAATAAGTTGGGGTGCTGAACTGACCCCAATTTTTTAGACGATTTTTATCAAGCAATATTAAAATATTGATTTCTGTATTCCACAGGGCTTAATCCCTTTAACTTTAATTTGATACGATGGTTGTTGTAATAGCAAATATACT
>JAEWWM010000002.1 GCA_023458915.1 Bacillota bacterium | reverse complement strand
CTTTATCATCAAATTGCTCCTTAAAACAAATAATTAATTAGTAGCTAGAAGCCCTCACAAATTCACGAAATAGCGGATGTGCGTAGTTCGGTCTGCTTTTAAACTCAGGATGGTACTGAACGCCTACAAAAAATTTGTGATTTGTAAGTTCTATCGCTTCTACCAATACACCGTTCGGAGAAACACCAGTTATGCGCATACCGTTTTTTTCAAATATATCGCGAAAATTATTATTAAATTCATACCTGTGACGGTGGCGCTCTGAAACTTCGAGTTTCCCGTAGCATCTGTACATTAAAGAATCTTCTTTTATATGGCATGGATATACTCCAAGGCGCATTGTTCCACCTTTTTGCGTTTGGTCTTTTTGATCGTTCATTAAATGAATAACAAGATTTTCAATATTTTCGTCAAATTCTTCGGAATTAGCGTCTTTTAGATTTAAAACATCGCGCGCAAATTCTATTGCTGCTGCTTGCATTCCAAGACAGATACCAAGGTAAGGGATATTATTTTCTCTGGCATACTGCGCGGCGGTTAATTTACCTTCGATGCCTCTTCCGCCGAACCCTCCCGGCACAAGAATACCGTTACAGTCGCCAAGAAGTTCCTGAGCGGTATATTCTGTTACAATTTCAGAATCTACCCATTTAATGTCAACATTTGTGCCCGTCTCAAATCCGGCATGGTTAAGCGCTTCAGCTACTGAAAGGTATGCATCGTGAAGTTTTACATATTTCCCCACAATCGCAATTTTAGCATTTTTGCTGCGACCTTCTATTCTGCTGAGCATTTTGTTCCACTCCGTTAAATCACACGGAGGACAATCAAGATGAAGCTCCCTACATACAATATCAGAAAAATGGCTTTTTTCAAGCATTAACGGCGCCTGATAAAGTGAAGAAACATCAATATTTTCAATCACACAATCCGATTTTACATTGCAAAACAGCGAAATTTTCTCTCTTATGTCGTCACCAATAGGCTCGTTGCACCGAGTAACTATTATGTCAGGATTAATCCCAAGTGAACGAAGCTCCTTAACTGAATGCTGCGTAGGTTTGGATTTATACTCCCCTGAGCTTGAAATGTATGGCACAAGAGTCACATGAATAAATAGGCAATTTTCTTTACCAACATCTAAAGAAATTTGCCGAATTGATTCCAAAAACGGCTGGCTTTCAATGTCACCAGTTGTACCACCGATTTCAGTGATTACTATATCGGCTTTCGATTTCTTGCCAACCGAATAGATAAATTTTTTAATTTCATTTGTTATGTGAGGAATCACCTGAACTGTTTCGCCAAGATATTCGCCGTTTCTTTCTTTATTAAGAACATTCCAATAAACTTTTCCGGTTGTGAGGTTTGAATATTTATTTAAATTTTCGTCAATAAACCTTTCGTAGTGACCAAGGTCAAGGTCAGTTTCAGCGCCGTCTTCAGTTACAAAAACTTCGCCGTGCTGATAGGGGCTCATCGTTCCTGGATCAACATTTATATAAGGGTCAAGCTTCTGCGCCATTACTTTAAGCCCTCTTGATTTCAAAAGCCTGCCGAGCGACGCCGCCGTGATTCCTTTTCCAAGACCCGAAACCACACCGCCTGTTACGAAAATATACTTTGTCATACCTCTATTTCTCCTTCAAAAACTTTCACAGCATTCCCGGTTAAGAATACGCCATTATCTGAATAATTAACTATAAGCTTGCCTCCACGAAGATGTACAGTTATATCCTCATTTCTTTCACACATTCCGTTTTCTACTGCTGCAACGACGCTTGCACACGCGCCACTTCCGCAAGCTAGAGTCTCCCCGCTCCCGCGTTCCCACACCCTCATGGTAATATTTTTTTTATCAACCAAACTTACAAACTCAACATTTGCTCCTTCAGGAAACATCTGATGAGCCGCTAATCTTGAGCCTATGTCTTTAACTTTTGCCGAGTAAACTTCGTCACAAAATATAATACAGTGCGGATTACCCGTAGATACACAGGTAATATTGTAAATTTTATCACCGATTGTTATCGGTTCATTAATTACCTTTTCTTTTTGGAAAATCATCGGGATGCTTTTGGGTCTTAAATCTGCCCTGCCCATATTTACTTTAACGAGAGCTTCATTTTCAGAATTTTCAAGTATATCAAGATTTTTAATTCCACTAAGGGTTTCGATTTTTATGTTATTTTTTGCTTTTACCATTCCGGCGTCATACAGATATTTTGCGATACATCTGATGCCATTACCACACATTTTTCCTTCGCTACCATCTTTGTTAAAAATTCTCATTTTTGCATCTGCTACATCTGAAGGATATATTAGTATAATTCCATCTCCCCCGATGCTGTAACGCCTTTCGGATAAAATAGTGCTAAGCTTTTCAGGTTCATTTATTTTTTGACCAAAACAATTTATGTAAACATAATCGTTTCCGCACCCGTGCATTTTGGTGAACTTTATTTTCATTGCTGCCTCCAAAGAGTTATCTCATCCTGAAAATATTTTATACGAAAACCAGATGATTTACAATAGTTTTTAATCATTGCCAAATGCTACATAAGTATATCCGAAATAATAGCATTTGAGAGTAAAAAGCCTTTTTCAGTGAGTCGAATTTCTACATTATTACATTCTATTAGTCCAAGGTTGTTATATTTTTGTGTTTTTTCAGAATAAATTTCAGGGATGTCTTTACCAAATTTCTTTCTGTATAATTCATTTTTCAACCCATCAAAAAGCCGAAGCCGAAGCATGGCATATTCTTTTTCGGGTTCAAATTTGCCTTCGCTCAAAATTTCACTATGATTTATAAACTTATTAATATTATTCGAATAGCAAAACCGAGCGTTGTTTATAAGAGAATGCGCTGAGGGACCAATGCCTAAATATTCATCCAAATTCCAATATTTTAAATTGTGCTGACTTTCAAAGCCCGGAACGGAAAAATTAGAAATTTCGTAGTGATTATACCCGCACTTTTTCAAAACCTCACAGACGTGCATATATATTTCGGCGCTTTCATCTTCACTTGGGAAATTAAGAGTTTTTTGATTTTTATAAAACTGTGTACCTTCTTCAATTTTTAAAAGATATGCAGAAATGTGCGAAATTTGATTATACTTACAAAAATTCAAAAAATCATCAATACTTTTTTGCGTTTGATTGGGAATTCCTAAAATTGCGTCAAAAGAAATATTTTTAATTCCTGATTCTTTTATTTGATTGTAAGTAGAAAAAATATCCTCTACATTATGGCGCCGTCCAAGAGTTTTAAATTCGCTATCATTTAAAGATTGCGCCCCTACCGAAATACGATTTACACCATGGAATTTTAATTTTTCAAAATCAATGAGTTTATAATCCGCAGGATTAATTTCTATTGTTATTTCAATTTTATTATTTGAAATTTTGAAATTATTGTAAATTGCATTTAAAATATCACAGATATTATCACATTCCAAAAGACTCGGCGTACCGCCGCCAAAATATATGGTGTTCACGATTCTATCGCTTAAGACTCTCCCCCACCGTTCAATCTCTGTGCATACTTTTTGAAAATATTTTTCAGTTTGAGATGGCACGACAGAATAAAAATCACAATAAAGGCATTTGCTTTTACAAAAAGGCACATGAATGTAAATACCCAAAATATTGTTTTTCAAATTACGCACCTGCTTTATTTTTGCGAGCAATAAACAGACAACACAAAGAGGAAGGTTACTGACGGAAACTCCGCGTCCAAACTACCTATTGGAGCTATGTTTTTATTATTACTGTGTAAATATATTGTAGCATATTTTTACTTTTTTGCTTTTAAAATAACTGTATTCCCTTGCTTATAAATCTCTTTAATTTCGATAAAACCAGCTTTTTGAAGCACTTTAATTTGGTTTTTTACTGTGCACGGAGTGTCATAGTGAACAATCTCGTTACCGGAGATATTTTGTTCTTTTTTCATACGTTTAAGTTCAGAAAAATAAAAATCCTCTTCTTTTTGATCTGTAGCCATATAATCGCATTCAATGTAGCAACCACCTTTTTTTAAAGCTTCAAAAATTTTTCTGTAAAGTTTAATTTTTTCTCCGTGTGTAAAGTGGTGTAAAGTTTCAAAAGAAATGGCTGCGTCAAATTTTTCTTTGCCAAATGGAACGTCAAAATAACTGCCGCAAATTAAATTTAGATTTTTATCGGGATGTTTTTTCTTCAGTTCATCAAGCATTGCCTGTGTTAAATCAATTCCGGTAACGCATACGTTCGGATTAATTTTGAAAATCTCATCCAGTTCAAGGCCTGTTCCACAGCCTAAATCTAAAAGTTCTTTGGTATTTTGCGGAGAAACTTCTGCCATAACTTTGTAGGCTTCTCTTAGCCCTTTAACTTCATTAAGCATATGATTTTCGTATGTATTAATTCTTGCAGCGAAGAAATCATTCATTTTTTCAAGCTTCTCCATATATTTCACTCCATTTAAAATTTTAATCCTCATCAAGCTTTAAAACTGACATAAACGCATCTTGCGGAATTTCGACATTCCCGAGCTGGCGCATACGTTTTTTGCCTTCTTTTTGTTTTTCTAAAAGCTTTTTCTTGCGCGTGATGTCTCCCCCATAGCATTTTGATAATACATCCTTGCGCATCGCTTTAACGGTTTCGCGCGCTATAATTTTTCCGCCAATTGCCGCTTGAATCGGAATTTCAAAAAGCTGGCGCGGGATTTTTTCTTTTAATTTTTCGACCATTTTACGCGCTCTTTGATAAGCTTTTTCACGGTGAATTATAAACGAAAGCGCATCCACGACATCACCGTTTAGCATAATATCGAGTTTCACAAGGTCAGAATCTTCATAACCCGCTAAATTGTAGTCAAACGAAGCGTAACCTTTAGTTTTAGATTTAAGAGCATCGAAAAAATCATAAACTATTTCATTAAGAGGTAGTTTATAGTGAATATCAACGCGCTCGGTATCAATATATTTCATATCAACAAATATCCCGCGCCTATCTTGGCACAGTTCCATTACAGCACCAATATAACCCGACGGAGCATAAATATGGGCATCAGTGATTGGTTCCTGCGCCTTTTGAATATTGCTAGGTAAGGGATAATTTGTAGGGTTATCAATAAAAACAGTGCTCGAGTCTGTAAGAATTATTTTATAAATAACGCTGGGTGCTGTTGTGATTAAATCGAGGTTATACTCCCTCTCTAATCGCTCCTGAATAATCTCCATATGAAGAAGACCAAGGAACCCGCACCTGAAGCCAAATCCTAGAGCAGTTGAGCTTTCGGGTTCATAAGAAAGCGATGCATCATTGAGCTTTAATTTTTCAAGAGAATCTTTTAAATCGGAGTATCTGGAGCCATCAAGTGGATACACACCGCAAAAAACCATTGGATTTACTTTGCGATAGCCTGGCAGCGGCTCTTTCGCACTGTTATTTTCAAGTGTTATTGTGTCGCCAACATGCGCAGTTTGAACAGTCTTTACAGATGCTGCAATATAACCGACCTCTCCCGCTGATAAAATACCAGCAGGTTCTAAATTTGTGGCGCGCGAAAAACCGCATTCAGTTACGACAAAAACTTCCCCATTTGCCATAAATTTAATTTTATCGCCCGTATGAACCGCACCGTCCACTATTCTGACGAAAACTATTACGCCTTTATAAGTGTCATAAAAAGAATCAAAAATAAGCGCTTTGAGCGGCGCATTTTCATCACCCTTTGGCGGCGGAACTATTTTTACAATGCTTTCCAAAACTGCTTTTACATTTTCGCCTGTTTTAGCGGAAATTCGGGGAGCATCCTCCGCCGGAATACCTATAATATCTTCAATTTCATGACAAACTCTTTCAGGATTAGCACTTGGGAGGTCAATTTTATTTATAACAGGGATAATTTCAAGACCTGCATCAAGTGCAAGGTATGTATTAGCTAAAGTCTGAGCCTCAATTCCCTGAGAAGCATCTACAACTAAAATTGCTCCTTCACAAGCAGCTAAAGAGCGTGAAACTTCGTAATTAAAATCCACATGGCCTGGAGTATCAATCAGATTAAAAAGATATTCGAGCTCGTCATCCGCTTTATAATAAAGACTGACAGCATGAGATTTGATGGTTATTCCGCGCTCTCTTTCAAGATCCATATTGTCAAGAAGTTGACTTTCCATCTCGCGCGCGGAAACAGAGTTCGTGAGTTCTAAAATTCTATCCGCTAAAGTGGACTTTCCGTGGTCTATATGAGCAATAATGCTAAAATTTCTTATTCTTTCTTTAGATATCATGGTCTAGTAGTTCTCCTACCTGATTTTTCACAAATTATCTGGATAACCCCCCGTTACTGTTTGGCAATAACCCTCAGATTATCAATCTGTTCCAAAGTCCATTTAGGAATTTTAAAATCAAATTTTTTAAAATAATCTTCTTCGAGTAACTCTAGTAATTTTTTTGCAAAATATTTTTTATCTTCTGGATCCTTTACATCTTCAATTATATGCCTGTAAGTTATATCCATAATTTTACCTAAAATCCATTCATCTGCTTTTCTAAAATTAAAAAGATTATGGTGGTCGATAAGTTCTTTAGCAACTTTAAACGAGCTAGTTAGCACCTTTTTAAAGTTTCGAGCGGTCACTGTTGAACCAAGTCGACTCATTCTGTAACAATAAGAAATATTATCATCTTGAACCATTTCCTTTATTAAAGGAAATGCTAAAAAATTAAATAAGCCATCTTCATAATGAGTTAACCCTTCTTTGAAAAGCAAATTATTATCAGTAACAAAAGAACGTTTAAAAACTTTAGTAACTACAAAGCACGAATTTTCTAACATGTGAGTAAACGGATTCTGATAATTCCTTCTCCCACATCTTTTAACTTTAGACTCATCATATTTAAATTGATTAAAATCTATGTTTTCTCCATCTTTAAAAGTCATTATTTTAAACGCTACAGCATTTACATTATATTTTACAGCATCGTAATAAGCTTTTTCATATACATATGGCGGAATTAAATCATCTGAATCAGCAAACGCTATGTACGTTCCTTGTGCATTTTTAATTCCTTGGTTTCGAGCCACACAAACACCTGCATTTTTTTGGTCTATTATTTTTATACGGCTATCTTTTTGCTGATGAGCTTTTAAAACTTGGAGTGAATTATCAGTTGAGCCATCGTTTACACATATAATTTCAATTTCTTTTAAAGTTTGATTTTCAATGCTATCGAGACATTCATCAATATATTTTTCAGTATTGTAAACAGGAACTATAACTGAAACTTTGATATCACTAGTGTCTTTATTATTTAATGGCTCATATAATGCTAATTTAGAAGAAAACATTAAAATAACTGCAACTGCACCTAAAAAACCAAAAACAATTAAATAATTTTTAATGCTTTTTCTCACAGAAAACCCTCTTTCGCATAATGGTATATATTGCAAAGCAAATTTGAATTTTGCATCAAAAATTTCAAATTATAATAATTTGATTTGTATTTATAATCTAATTCAAACGTTTTGAGCATCTTTTATTGACAGATTTATTCGTCCTCTGCTGTCTATTTCGGTAATTCGCACTTTTACTTCTTGGCCAACAGATAAAACATCGCTTACTTTATTAATTCTGCGGTCTGCCACCTGCGAAATATGGCAAAGACCCTCTTTCCCCGGTGCAAATTCTATAAATGCGCCAAAATCCGTTATACTTATGACTTTGCCTTTATAAACCGCGCCGACTTCAGGTTCAGTGACTATATTTCGGATCATATCTATCGCGTTTTGGCAGTTACTAATATCATTTCCCATAACATAAATATTTCCGTCTTCTTCAATATCAATTTTAACGTCAAAATCTGAACAAAGTTTTTGAATGACTTTTCCGCCTGAACCAATTACTTCGCGTATTTTGTCAACAGCCACTGCTGTTGTTAAAACTTTCGGAGCATATTTTGAAAGTTCAGGTCTTGGCGACGCTATAGCTTTTAGCATTACTTCATCTAAAATATAATTTCTTGCTTTGTGCGTTTTCTCAAGCGCTTCTTTGATTATCTCTTTTGTAAGGCCTTTGATTTTAAGATCCATCTGAATTGCCGTAATTCCCTTGTGAGTACCCGCAACTTTAAAATCCATATCTCCAAAAAAGTCCTCAAGCCCTTGAATATCGACCATTGTCATCCAGCGGTCGCCTTCTGTAATAAGCCCACATGAAATGCCCGCAACCGGTGCTTTAATCGGCACACCGCCATCCATAAGCGCAAGCGTTGAACCGCAAACAGCGCCTTGTGATGTTGAACCATTTGATGAAAGAACCTCCGAAACAAGCCGTATTGCATATGGAAATTCTTCAACAGGCGGTATAACCGGCAACAGCGCCTTTTCTGCAAGCGCTCCGTGACCGATTTCCCGTCGACCTGGGCCACGGTTCGGGCGAGTTTCTCCCACGGAATAAGAAGGGAAATTATAGTGGTGCATATATCGTTTAAATTCCTCTGCGTCTATACCATCGAGTATCTGCCTGTCGCTGATTGGGCCGAGCGTTAGAACAGTCAGCACCTGCGTCTGGCCTCTTGTGAAAAGCCCTGAACCATGAACTCTCGGCAAAATTCCGGCTTCTGCATGAAGCGGCCTTATTTCATCCATGCCACGACCATCTACTCTTTTTTTCTCATCTAAAAGCCAACGGCGAACAATATGCTTCTGAACCTTCTCCATGCACTCATTGAGTTTGTTTTCACTCTCAGGGTAAATTTCATCGAACTTTTTGTGCATTTTTTCGTAAATAGGTATAAGTCTCTCTTCACGCACGGTTTTATCGTTTGTGTAGAGAGCTGATTTTAAATCTTCTTCAATATAATTTTTCACACTTTCGAACATTTCTTCGGATGGAGAAGCGCTTTCGTAAGAAAATTTTTCTTTCCCGATTTGAGATTTTATTTCATTTATAAAAGAAATGACTTCTTTATTAGTTTCATGCGCAGCTAAAATCGCCTCGTACGTAATATTATCAGGAACTTCGTACGCACCGGCTTCTATCATTGGTATAACATCTTCGGTAGAGGCAACGGTGAGCGAAAGCTTGGATTTTTCGCGCTCTAACGCAGTAGGATTAATTGTTATTTTACCGTCAACAAGTCCGACAAAAACTCCGGAAATCGGGCCTTCCCATGGAATATCAGAAATGCTGAGCGCTATCGATGCGCCAATCATCGCGGTAATTTCGGGGGAACAGTCTTCATCAACGGACATAACCGTACAAACAATTGATACATCATTACGCATATCTTTCGGGAAAAGCGGACGAATAGGCCTGTCTATAACACGAGAAGCAAGTATAGCTTTTTCAGAGGGTCTCCCTTCTCTTTTAGAGAATGAACCGGGTATTTTCCCTACAGAATAAAGCCTTTCTTCAAAATCTACAGAAAGCGGTAAAAAATCAATCCCGTCGCGCGGCTTTTCCGAAGCCGTGACTGCAATGTTTACTGTAGTATCGCCGTATTTTACCAAACATGAACCATTCGCAAGTTGAGCGAATTTCCCGGTTTCTACCACTAAATCTCTTCCTGCAAGCTGAGTTTTAAACGTCCTATAATTTTTAAACAACATTAACTGCCTCCAAAAATTTTTTAAAGTCCAATTTTAACACATAAATTCGCTGATTATAACCAATGCAGGCAGCTACGTGTTTATAGCCGCCTGCATTGAAAACTTATCCTAAAATTACTTACGAATGCCAAGTTTTTCAATAATAGATCTGTACCGATTAATATCTTTTTTAATAAGATAATTAAGGAGATTTCTTCTCTTTCCTACCATAACTAGAAGCCCTCTTCTTGAATGATGGTCTTTTTTGTGGGTTTTTAAATGCTCAGTCAAATCATTGATTCTTTTGGTAAGAAGAGCGATTTGAATTTCCGGTGAACCTGTGTCACCTTCATGACGTGAATGCTCAGTGATGATTGATTTTTTTTCTTCTAACAATAACATATTAAAATAACACCTCTTCTAAAGTTTACCCAATCCGCCAAATGTCAATAACCTGCGGCGATCTCAGAGACTTTTTCCCCGAGAAAGGGGGTAATTAGAGTTACATTATAACAAGTTAAAACTAAAATGTAAATGCCGTTTTTCAAAAAATTTGCACACGTTTATATAGTTGATAGATTTTACGAACTTTTTACGTTTTTAGTATTGGCAGAATAGAAAAAACATAATACTATACGAAATAGTAAAAGTTGCACATTGTGCAGCTAATTAAAATTAATTTTAGAGGAGAGAGATTAAATGGCAACATCATCTTTCAAATTTTTTACTACGGTGCAAGGTATTGTTGTAGCTGTAGCGGCTTTCCTTGGTACAGCTCTTTTGGTCACTGGCACAGTATTTTCAGTAAAAAATGTCGGAAACAATGTAAGTTGTGAACAAAATCCACATTTGTATAGAGCGTCGAAAGTCTTTAACGTGCGCAATTGGAAATTCAAAGCAAATCCAGCTAACACTGATTCAGATGACGATGAAAACACCGCATCAGACACAAATGTATCCCCCAAGGACAGCAACTCAGCAGAAACCCAACAACCCAGCACTTCCACAACAACGACAACAACATTACTGCAACCACAACAACAAGCACAGACGCTAGCAGCACCACCAACAGTAGCAGTAACCCATTAATAAACACATAAAAATTAGCCACCAAACAATCTTTCTTGTTTGGTGGCTTTTTGCTGTTTAATTTTACTTAAATAAATTTTTTTAAAATTCTCAAAATTATAAATATCTTTTCCAAGTTTTATTTGCTCTAAAATATTTTGGTTGAAAAATGCTATTTATTGGTGGTATAATAGCGACAATTCAAATTAGAAAACGGGCGTATTGGAAAGGAACTGCAAATTTATGATTTTTGAAAATGAGTACCGAACTGAGTTTTGCGGCAGCGTAAATGAAGATTTTACCGGCAAAAAAGTTCGTGTGGCGGGTTGGGTCGAAAATATAAGAGATCACGGAGGAATAACCTTTTTAGACCTTAGAGACCATTACGGAAACGTGCAAATAGTTTTAAACGACAGCGAGATGCTTAAAAATATACCTAAAGAAACTGTAGTTTCTGTTTATGGCGAAGTGATAAGAAGATCTGAAGAAAACATAAATACTAAACTAAAAACAGGCTTTATTGAAATAAAATGTGAAGAAATCACCGTGCTTAGCAAATCTTGTGCTGCGTTACCTTTTGAAATAACAAATTCTAAAGAAGTAAAAGAAGAACTTCGCCTTAAATATCGTTTCCTTGACCTTAGGAATAAAAGTGTTCATAACAAAATTCAGTTAAGGTCTGAAATTCTTCATTTTTTAAGAAATAAAATGCACAATCTTGGATTTACAGAAATTCAAACCCCAATTCTTTCAGCTTCTTCGCCCGAAGGTGCGAGAGATTACCTTATTCCCAGCCGTAAGCATGCAGGTAAGTTTTATGCTCTTCCTCAAGCTCCGCAAATATTTAAACAGCTTCTGATGATTTCAGGATTTGATAAATATTTTCAAATAGCACCGTGCTTTCGCGATGAAGATTCTCGCGCCGATCGTTCACCGGGTGAATTTTATCAACTCGATTATGAAATTTCTTTTGCAACGCAGGAAGACGTTTTTAATGTAACTGAAGATATTATATATGATACTTTCACTAAATTTTCTAATAAAAAAGTATCATCAAAGCCATTTAGGCGCATATCTTACGCCGAATCAATGCTGACTTACGGAACAGATAAGCCTGATCTTAGAAATCCTTTAGAAATCATAGATATAAGTGATATTTTTGCAAATTCTGGATTTGCAGCTTTTGAAGAGAAAACTATAAGAGCGATAACAGTGGAAAACTGTGCGTCTCAGCCTCGAAAATTTTTTGATAAAATGGAAGAGTATGCAATCGAAATAGGTATGAAAGGTCTCGGATACATTAAAGTCACAGAAAATGGTGAATTCACGGGACCTATAAATAAATTTATACCTGAAGAGCAGCGAGATGATTTAATAAAGCGCGCTAATATCAAACCTGGCTGTGTTGTATATTTTATAGCGGATACAGCTCAGGCAGCGCCAAAGTTTGCAGGTCAGATTCGTACTGAACTCGGTAAAAGATTAAATTTAATTGACGAGAATAAGTTTGAATTTTGCTTTATAGTTGATTTCCCAATGTATGAAATGGACGAAGAAATAGGAAAAATTATTTTTACTCATAACCCATTTTCAATGCCTCAAGGTGGCATGAACGCACTTATTAATAAAAACCCCCTTGATATTCTTGCATATCAATATGACCTTGTATGTAATGGTATAGAAATTTCTTCAGGAGCTGTTCGAAATCATGAGCCTGAAATAATGTTAAAAGCATTTGAAATTGCAGGCTATAATGAAGAAACAATAAAAACTAAATTTGGCGCTCTTTATAATGCTTTTAAATTTGGAGCTCCACCGCATGCGGGGATGGCACCTGGACTAGACCGAATAATAATGCTTTTAACAAATGAAGAAAATATTCGTGAAATCATCGCGTTTCCTATGAATAGTAATGCACAGGATGTAATGCTAGGGTCGCCAAGTGAAGTTTCGGAAACTCAGCTTAAAGATGTTCATATAAAAACAAGAAATTAGTGGGAGGAATTATATGCTTAGCCGTGAAGAAATGCTGAATATTGCAAACCTTTCAAAACTTTACTTAAGTGAAGAGGAGCTTGAAACTGCTTCAAAAGAAATGGAAGGAATTATAAAATTTGTAAACCAAATCGAAAGTCTTGATGCAAATTCTGAAGAAATTGGAAACATAAATGGGCTTTCAAATGCACTTCGTGAAGATGAGATTATTCCGTCCTTACCTCGAAAGGAAATACTAAAAAATGTAGATGGCGGCAAAGATGGTTTCTTTTATGTAAAAAAATCTTCGTAAAAACAAAAATTATTTTATGTTGACAGAAACTTTAAAAATTTTTAATTTCAGGAGGTTTTAAAGAAAATGAAATCTGGCACGAGAAGTGTTATACATCGAATTAATAAGCTGCTATCAAACAAAGAGATATCCTGCACTGAATTAACTCAAAAATATTTTGGAGAGATTGAAAAAAGTAATCTTAATGCTTATGTTACAGCATGTTCTGACGAAGCGCTCGAAGCTGCGAGGAAAGTTGATGAAAAAATAAAATCAGGTGAAAAGCTTGAGCCTTTAGCAGGTGTGCCCATGGCTCTTAAAGATGTTATATCCACAAAGGGAATCGAAACAACATGCTGCTCTAAAATTTTAAAAGGTTACAAACCGGTTTATGATGCTACTGTTTGGGAAAACCTTAAAAGCCGCGGCGCAGTTCTTCTAGGTAAAGCTAACGCGGATGAATTTGCAATGGGTTCATCTTGTGAAAATTCATGCATAGGTGGAGCTAAAAATCCGCATAATACTGCATATGTTTCAGGTGGAAGTTCAGGCGGTACCGCAGCTGCAGTATGTGGAAATATTGCTGCTTATGGGCTTGGCTCTGATACAGGCGGTTCTGTGCGCCAGCCTGCTAGTTTTTGTGGTGTAGTAGGCCTTAAAACAACTTATGGATCTGTTTCAAGATACGGCCTTATTGCCTATGCTTCTAGTTTCGATCAAATTGGCCCTATTACAAGAACAGCAGAAGATGCCGCGATTGTATTTGACGCAATTGCAAAATATGATTTCCGTGATTCAACTTCTGTTCCAAAAAACCAAACCAGTACTTATGATAACCTAAAGAATAATATAAAAGGCCTTAAAATCGGAATTCCAAAAGAATATTATGACGGAATCGACGATGAAGTCAAAGCGTCTCTTGAAAAAGCCATAAAAGAATATGAATCTATGGGAGCGGAAATTGAATATTTTGACCTTCCTGAAGTTAAATATGCTCTACCGGTTTATTATATTCTAGCTTGCGCAGAAGCTTCATCAAACCTTGCAAGGTTCGACGGCGTGCGTTATGGATATCGTACACCACACTATAAAGACATTAACGAAATGATATGTAAAACTCGTAGCGAAGGTTTCGGCGCAGAAGTTAAACGCAGAATACTTCTTGGGAATTATGTTTTAAGCTCTGGGTATTACGATGCTTACTATAAAAAAGCACAAAACTTAAGAGCACTTATTATAAATGCGTTCAAAAAAGCTTTTGAAAAATTCGATATGCTTTTAACCCCTGTTTCGCCAGTAACCGCCTTCCCTGCCAATAAAAGCTACTCCAGCCCGGAAGAAATTTATCTTGCAGACATATGTACGGTTCCTATTAATATTGCCGGAATTCCCGCGATATCAGTCCCTTGTGGATTTGATTCAAAAAATCTTCCTATTGGTATGCAGATAATAGGGCCAAAATTTGGTGAAGCAAAAATTTTAAATGCAGCACACCAGTATGAAATTTTTACAAATTATGAAAATAATAAAAGCCTAGATATGGGGGTACAAATATGAGCACTAATTACGAACTCGTAGTCGGGCTTGAAACCCATGTGGAACTTCTTACTCAAACTAAAATTTTTTGCGGATGCCCCAATGCTTTCGGCGCAGAATCAAATACTAATTGCTGCCCGGTATGTATAGGATTACCCGGCACACTTCCAAAACTTAACCGTGAAGTTGTGAATTTTGCAATTAAAGTAGGATTAGCCCTTAATTGTGAAATAAATCTTCGCTCCAAGATGGATAGAAAGAATTATGTTTACCCCGATCTTCCAAAAGCTTATCAAATTTCTCAATATGATTTACCGATATGTAAAAATGGTTTTATTCAACTTTCAAGCGGGGAAAAAATCAGAATAAATCGCATTCACATGGAAGAAGATGCGGGAAAACTTGTTCACAAAGCGGGCGATATTTATGTTGACTATAATCGTGGTGGAGTACCGCTTTTAGAAATAGTTACGGAGCCAGATATATCGACTTCAATAGAAGCCAAAGAGTATGTAGAAAAACTCCAGATGGTACTTAGGTATATTGGAGTATCTGATTGCAAAATGCAAGAAGGCTCAATGCGCTGTGACGTTAATGTTTCAATACGTCAGATGGGTGCACAGTCACTTGGTACACGTACTGAAATAAAAAACATGAATTCAATTACATTTATGACAAAGGCTATAGATTATGAGTATCAAAGGCATGTAGCTGTTATTGAAAGCGACCATAAGATAATGCAGGAAACTCTGCGTTACGTTGAAGAAACAGGCACAACCGAAACCATGCGCGGTAAAGAAGATGCTCAAGATTATAGATATTTTGGTGACCCGGATTTAGTAGATATAATATTAAATGAATCTGAAATTGAAAACATTAAAAAATCTCTTCCTGAACTTCCTGAGAACAGATTTAAACGTTATACCGAAAAATTTGGAATTCCCGAAAATGATGCGCTGCTACTTATAAAATACAAAAATGTATCAGATTTTTTTGAAAGTTCTTCACAGGGATTTAAAAATCCGAAAATAATTTCTAATTTTATAGTAGGCCAAATTTTTAGAAATATCGAAACCGAAGCAGATCGTGAAAAATTTAATGTACCGATTACCCCATTTCAACTTAATGAGCTTGCACTTTTGGTTGAAAGTAGTAAATTAAACATGAATTTGGCAAAAAAAGCTCTCACAAAAATGTTGGAAACCGGTAAAAATGTGAAAGAGTTTGTGTCCGAAAGTGATATGCAAGAGATATCATCTGAAGAAATAGAGCAGATATGCAAAGAAGCGATAGATACAAATTCTGCTGCTGTTAAAGACTATCTTAGCGGCAAAGAAAAGGCGCTTAAATCAATTTTAGGTTTTGTTATGAAACAAACTCGCGGCAGAGGTGATATTCGGCTTATAGAACAAAAACTTATTGATTTAATTAAAAACATTGTGTAATATGTAAAAACAAATTCTATTAACTAGTTATAAAAATTAACTTATTTACTATTGCAAGCGCTCAAAAATTAAGATATACTAGAGCGCATGCTACCATATAATATAATTTTAAATGGACTTAAAAGCGTTAGTAGCAGTTTATATTAAGCTTTATCTCGTTCAGTTACAGGAGGAAATCATGATATCAGCAGGAGATTTAAGAAATGGGTCTACCTTCGAGCTTGATGGAAACGTAGTTTCAATTGTAGAGTTTCAACACGTAAAACCTGGAAAAGGCGCAGCATTTGTAAGAACCAAAATAAAAAATGTTATGACTGGAGCTGTAACTGAGCGAACATTTAATCCAAGCGACAAGTTCCAGGAAGCGTTTATTGAAAGACATGACATGCAGTACTTGTATGATGACGGTGACCTCTATTATTTCATGGATAATGAAACCTATGAGCAAATTCCCATAAATTCCTCTGTTCTAGGAGATAATTTTAAATTTGTAAAAGAAAATATGGTATGCAAAGTACTTTCTTATAAAGGAAATGTTTTTGGAGTTGACCCCCCCCTTTTCGTGGAGCTTTTAATAACTCAAACCGACGCAGGATTTAAGGGCGACACTGCCACAAATGCATCAAAGCCAGCTACATTAGAAACAGGCGCGGAAATAAGAGTTCCTCTTTTTGTTGAAGAAGGAGAAAAAGTAAGAATCGACACCCGAACCGGGGAATATATTGAAAGAGCTTAAAAATAATAAAGATACACAAAAAATAATTTTTAGGAGGACAATTTAATGAACATCAGAGAAAAAGCGGCATACGTAAAAGGATTACTTTCCGGGCTTGACTTAGATGAGGACAAAAAAGAAACCAAAATTTTAAAAGCTGTGGTTGATTTAATGGAAGACATTTCTGAATCAGTTGTTGACCTTGAAGATGATGTGGATGAAATTTGCGACCAGCTCGAGGTTTTGGACGAAGATTTAGCAGACGTCGAAGGTGAAATTTTTGATGATGAATGTAACTGCAATTGTGATGACGATTGTGACTGCGATTGCCATCTAGATGACAATTTTTATGAAGTAGTTTGCCCTTCGTGCGATGAAAAAATTTGCTTGTCAGAAGAAACTTTATTAGATGACAAAATGGATTGTCCGCGCTGCGGCGAGCTTTTGGAATTT
>JAEWWM010000001.1 GCA_023458915.1 Bacillota bacterium | reverse complement strand
CAAGGAGGATTATAGGATATGAAAGTTTTTATAATAAACCGAAAGAGGCTTATGATTATTACGGGTTGCCTTATAACAGCGATAGTTTCGGGGTTGATATCGCTGCAGGGCAATATTTTTATGGCGAAAAATCGCAAACTGCCGATTTACTGCGTTGATAGAAAAGATAAAGTTGTAAGCCTTTCGTTCGATGCTGCGTGGGGTAATGAGCAAACCAAAACACTTCTTGATATTTTAGCCGATAAAGGTGTCAAAAGTACTTTCTTTTTAGTTGGATTTTGGGCAGAAAAATACCCTAAATCAGTAAAATCTATTAAAGATGCCGGTCATGACGTTGGTAACCATTCCGACACTCACCCGCATCTTCCAAAGCTTGAAAAAGACAAAGTCACTGCTCAGATAGAAGACTGCAACAAAAAAATAGAAGCAGCAGGAGGCGCACGCCCAACTTTATTTCGCCCCCCTTACGGCGATTATAATAACTGCGTTGTTGAGTCCACAAATGAGCTTAAAATGCACTGTATCCAATGGGATGTCGACAGCCTCGATTGGAAAGACCCGACGCCTGACGATATGGTTAGAAGAATTAAGAGCAAAATTAAACCGGGGTCTATAATTTTGATGCATAACGGAGCAAAAAACACGCCTGAAGCTCTTCCGAGAATAATCGATATGATTAAAGCTGAAGGATATCAGATTATCCCTATTTCAGAAATAATTCATAAAGAAAACTACACAATTGATAGTCAGGGTAAGCAAATATGTTCAAATGAACAGTGTACACAGCAAAATACCCAACCGTAAAAAGTAATAAATTAAATTTTGTGCGAATAACATTTAATACTATGCAAAACGAGGAGAGGTCCAAAATGAATTATGACGTAAGTAAAGATAACTTATCTGTGCGTAACCTTGAATTTGAAGGATGCCATGAAATACCTGTGGATATTGATTTTTCACTGCCGGATTACTGTCCTGATATTCAAAGAATTTTAAAATGCCAGGTCTGCCCTCATATAACTGCCAGAAATGTTTCGGGAGACCGCCTTAATGTAGAGGGGACGGCGCACATTCGTATTATTTACCTGGATTCAGATTCCATGAGAATTCGATGCTGTGAAAATTCCGCTCCGTTTTCATCATCAATTGATATTCGTACAACGCCTGAAAATGCAGTTGCGTTGACTTCTGCACGCACTGAATACATAAATTGCCGCGCTGTAAGTTCAAGAAAAGTGGATATCCATGGCGCGTTTTCAATATGCGCAAAAATTTATAGTAAAAATTCAGTGAACGTTTCCTGCTGCGTGAGTGGAAAAGATATTCAACAAAAAATTAGAAATACAGTTGAAAGCAATTTAGTCGGAATGGGGCAACAGCAGTTTTCAATAAATGAAATGCTCGAAATTCCCGAAAATAAACCCATTCCGGAAATGATTATAAGGTCAGATGTCTCGCTTGTGCTTGGTGATTACAAAACTATGCAGAATAAAGTTGTTGTTAAAGGCGAGGCAATCATCAAGATTCTGTATATGGATGACCTTTCTTCCGGAAATCTTCAAACTATGGAGTATTCAATTCCGATAAGCCAAATTGTAGATGTGCCTGGTGCAGGCGAAGATAGTACTTTTGTTATAACTGGCGAAGTCCTCGGGCATGATGAGGAGATTCACCCTGATAACGAAGAAACCCCCGGTATGATATCGGCAGAAATAAAAATTGCGGCTACTGTTATGGCGTACGTCAACAAAGAGCTCGGGATTGTTTCGGATATTTATTCAACCGACCATGACCTTAAAACCGAGCGTAGTCAGTTGAAGTTAAGCAAACTTATAGACGTTATAAAAGAAAATTTTAGCCATAAATGTTCGGTAGATCTTCCTGAAACTAACGCGTCTAAGATAGTTGATGTATGGAGTGATGCATGTTCAGCGACTGCCACGCGTCAAGATAATAAACTTGAATTTAAAGGTAAAATGAATCTATGCATTTTAGCGCTCGATATGGACAATATTCCATTTTACATTGAAAGAATAATTGAGTTCAGCCACAGCAAAGAACTCAGCGAAATTCCTGGGGATATCACAGCGGAAATAACAATTGTCCCTATATCTATTGGCTACAGCATACCACAAGATAATACTGTGGACATAAAAATAGACTTTAGCGTTTACGGGACAATTTACTCAAACCAAAAGCACAACATGGTAACCTCTGCCGAGGTCGATGAATCGTCCCCTACTGGCAAAGATTCAGATGCTTCTCTTACAATATATTTTGCTGCCAAAGGCGAGCCGCTCTGGAACATAGCAAGAAAATACTACACATCTGTAAACGCCATTAAGCAGGAAAATGACATTTCAGAAGATACAGCTCCAAAAAGCGGTATGCTTCTTATTCCAATGAGATAGCTTATTTAAATAAATTTATAAATAACCCAAATAATTCTCATATTTCGGGAGGAAAAAAAGTGGAAGAACGTAACATCTATCAAGACATATCCCAAAGAACAAATGGCGACATATATATTGGTGTCGTCGGACCGGTCAGGACCGGTAAATCCACATTTATTAAAAGATTTATGGATACGCTTGTGATACCAAATATCCCAAGTCAAAGCCAAAAAGAAAGAGCGATTGATGAGCTCCCGCAGTCCGCAGCCGGGCGCACAATTATGACAACAGAGCCAAAGTTCATCCCGGAAGATGGAGTTGAAGTAAATGTTGGCGGAGCTGCAAGCTTTAACGCACGCATGATTGATTGCGTTGGGTATATAGTCCCGAGTGCACTAGGTTACATTGAAAACGACCAGCCTCGTATGGTAATGACACCGTGGTTTAATGAAGAAATACCCTTCAACATGGCAGCGGAAATAGGAACCAAAAAAGTTATTAATGACCACTCAACTATCGGGCTTGTTATTACAACAGACGGCAGTATAAGCGACATTGATCGAAATGAATATGAAGAAGCTGAAGATAGGGTTATAAGCGAGCTTAAAGATATCAACAAGCCGTTTATTGTTCTTCTTAACAGCACGAGTCCGTATTCAGAAGCTACAAAAAACCTTGAATCAAATCTTTCGCAAAAATATAACGTACCTGTTTTGGCTGTAAATTGCACTACTCTTAATGAAAACGAAATAAAAAGGATTTTAGCAGAGATTCTTTTCGAATTTCCCGTAAAAGAAATAAAAATAGATATGCCCAGTTGGTTATCATCGCTTGAAAAAGATCATTGGCTTAGGAGCTGCGTTTATAACTGCATAAATAATGCCGCAAAAGAAATAACCAAGATAAACGAAATACAAAAACTAATTGATGGGCTTTCAAAATGCGAACACATAATAGGCTCAGAAATATCTTCAATAGACCTGGGAAGGGGAAACGCAAGAGTAAAATTAGCGCTTGAACCCAGTCTTTTCTATAAAATAATGGGCGAAAAAACCGGAATAGAGATAAAAGATGAAAGCGACCTTATGGATTCCATGATGGATCTCGCAAGGCTTAAAGAAAAATATCAAAAAATTGCCGCAGCTTACGATGAAGTTGATGAAACAGGCTATGGCATTGTATTACCCTCAATGGAAGAACTTAGCCTTGATGAACCTGAAATTATAAAACAAAATGGCAAATATGGGATCAGGCTGCGTGCCTCTGCACCATCAGTTCACATGTTGAAAACCAAAATCCAAACAGAAGTAACTCCTATAGTTGGTTCAGAGCAGCAATCCGAAGAGCTCGTAATGTATTTGCTGCGCGAGTTCGAAGAAAACCCGTCAAAAATATGGGAATCGAACATCTTTGGCAAATCACTTCATGAACTTGTAAATGAAGGGCTACATAATAAACTTTACCGTATGCCCGGCGATGCGCGAAATAAAATCAAAGAAACTATAGAAAGAGTTATAAATGAAGGCTGCAACGGTCTAATCTGTATTATTTTATAAAGCTTAAAGCTGAAACAATCCCTAGTGAAAAACTAGGGATATTTTTTTGCTTTCTTTTATTATGCATAGCTAAAAATATAACAAAATTGATTAAAAAATGTTTAAAAAATAGAAATTATTAAAGTCCGAGAAATTTTATAAATTTTATGATAGGATTAGAATTGTAATAAAATAATTTTAAATTTAATCAAAAAAGGGAACTTAAAGTTTTATGAAAAATCAGAAAATTGGCAAAAAAGTCTTATCAATCGCGCTTTCAGCAGTAGTAGGTGTTTCTATTTCGTTATATTCAGTTGTAAATGCTATGTTTAATGGCGGAGGAGATAAAAAACCAAAAACAACGACACAATCGAGCAGCTCTTCAAGCTCTTCAAGCTCTTCATTGAGCTCAAGCAGTTCAAGCTCAAGTTCAAGCTCTAGTTCCAGTTCCAGTTCCAGTTCCAGTTCTACGATAGAAAGTCTGTTAAAGCCGCTGCCAGAGGGCTGGAATTTAGGTGATAAAGGATATGAAAAAAAAGAAGCAGATCTACTAGCTTTGATACGCCAAAAGTGGAGTGGTTTTTGGAAGGCTTATTACGGCGCCATGGATGTCGCCTCCCACGCTCCCAAGGCTGCCATTCGGAAGGCTGCTCTTCAGGCTTTAGAATATAATTTTTGGAAAAGAAACTTCAAATGTTCCTCGCCGTATATTGACAATCGGGTTAACACTCTGGCTTCTGGGGATGCCGCCTGGAAGGCTGCCCAGAATGCTACTGGGTGCAACGCCATATATGCCGACTTGTCCATTGCCAAGGAAGCCAATTGGGAACAATGGAAACAAAAACAATTGAAACAAAAAGGTACAGCTGATGATGCTATTAATAATGTGAATCTTAATTGGAAACAAAAAGGTGCAACTTATAATGCTATTATTAATGCGGCTAAAAATAATGAGTTAGTCTTATCTTCGAGTCGAAACGGACTTTTAGGGGTTGGAATTTTAGTTGGTAGCAAAGAATATTTTATAAATTTAGTAAATATTCTAGACAGGCATACAGATAGATTAAATATTTTTGCAAAAAACTTACGCTAATGAAAAATTTGTGAAACTATTTGAGCATCAAGGTAACGATAAAGATAGTATTTCAAAATTAATGAAAAATTCTTCAAGATCAGTTAGATTCTCTAAAAAAATATCTGCTTCAAGTATATATGATAAGTTACGTTGGAATTCAATAAAGTATATTGAAGGATAATATAAAAATTGGGGGAAAAGATTTTGTAACTACAACTAGGTTTTTTAAAAGAGGGCGTAGAGTTATTACCGGCTTTATGTCTTTTTAATTTGGGAATAAAAATTCACACTTTAATTTTTCGCAAGCTCTTCTTCGAAATTGATAATTTCTTCTTTAGTGTGGGAAGCGTTTAAAAAATTCCAAGAATATAAAATTAGTCCATCGTAGTTCAGGTTTTTTATGATTTTAAGCTCCTTTTCGAGCACATTATTGCAATTTTTCCACGTTCCTGCATCGAGATCTGAGTTAACTTTATAAAGCGCTAAACCACTGTAGAGTTTTATTTTGCTGTTTTTAAGAATATTTTTCCACTCATTAGCGGTTTTTTCAAAGGGCATTTCCGGAAAATTTATACTCCAATAAATTTGCGGGCAAAGGTAATCAATATAGCCGTTTTCTGAAGCCCAGAGTTTTACATCCGCTCCCGCTTCATAACATTCTTTTATATTCCCCGACGGAGAAACGCCAAATAAAATTTTAGAGTTTACTGATTTTACAGTTGCATGTGCTTCTTTTATCAGAGCGTTTATGTGTTGTTTGCGCCAGTTCTGAAGATTTAATTTTTCTTTCGAATTTTTCAAATATTCTTCATAAGCGCAGTCTTTTGAAGTCATATTTTTTTCTTCCGGATAAAAATAATCATCAAAATGAATGCCGTCAACATCATAGTTTTGCGCAATTTCTTTTACCCCATCGACGAT